>CASICT010000030.1 GCA_949373265.1 Candidatus Poseidoniaceae archaeon
GAAGGTGTGACTGACCCCAAGATGCTCGAAGGCCGCGCCTTCTACAAGTTGGGGGAGTTCACCTATGACCACAGAAAGAAGGTATTGGCCATCGGAATTCATTGCCTGTATCGCTATGGCTTCACTGATGACCATGGGCCCAAATTGGGCAGAATCATGGGGCGAGGGAGACCTTGAATCGATGAATGCAGCCAAGATGTACGATGATGCTTTTACTTCCGATGAAGGCTCCCAATCCTTCACCTATCTTGTCCATCACCCGACATCTAGATGACACGTCATTAGAATGGCAGGACTCAGTTAGCGAAGGCGCTGGAAGTGCATTTGCCAGAATCTAGATGATGTCAGTATCGAGTATTCATGGGAAAAGACTGATGATGAGAGAGAACAATTTATTCACGAAGACGCTGATGGTTTTTGGGCATTAAATGTTGTAACAATCAATTTAGAACGCTCACAAGCGAAGGAGTTGTACGCCGAAAATTGGGAAGACGTAGAAATCGATGGCGATTTTGATACATGGCGTACTGGCGGAGTAGCAATCGATGTTATCTTCGATAAGAGAATTCAAGATGATTTGATTACCGCTGAAATCATTTCAGGTCCATTATCTCTAATCATTTTGTTAATTGTATTTGGGACCATTATTGCAGCATTATTACCAATCGGGATTGCATTTTTAACCGTACTTTCGGCAATGGGCATCACCATTTGGTTATCCAATGTGACAGATGTTACCCAATATGCTGTGAATATTATTTCTCTAATTGGGATAGGGGTATCAATCGATTATTCTCTATTCATGGTCAACCGTTTCCGTGAAGAAATGAACCGAGGTCATGACATTAGAACCTCTACAGCGATGACCGTTGCAACCGCTGGTAAAGCGGTATTCTTCAGTGGAGTAACTGTTGGAATCGGATTAATGGGAATGCTATTCTTTGAGAATACAGGAATTCCAAGTCTCGGAATAGGAGGGACATTAGCAGTAACAGTGGCCATGATTTATTCGCTGGTAGTTTTACCTTCTATACTTGCTATGCTTGGCCCTAAGGTAAGTGATGGCTGGAAATTACCGTTCTCATTCAAGACTGAAAATGATGCTGAAGATGGCATCTGGTCTAAGATTGCGAAGACAGTAATGGAGCGTCCTTGGACGGTATTGATTCCGACATTGATTATTCTTCTTGGAGCGGGATTACCTTTCTTCCAAGCAGAGTTCTCTATGGCTTCTAGAGATGCTTTACCTCCAGATGATGAAACCCGTGTTGGGTATGAGCACTTAGATGAAAAATGGCCAGAAAGTGCGGCTAACTCTGCGTTAATTGTCATCGATTTCGATGGAGAGGACCCATTGGAGGAAACCAACATCCGTCAGATGTACAGGTGGGCCAATGAACAGATCGATGATTCTCGAGTACTCGATGGGTTTGGTTATTCTTTGGGACCAGCCCCTGGAATGTCAGAGGATGCAGTAGTAGAGTTTTGGCAAAGTGAAGAATTATCTCCACAAATGAATGCCACAGAGAATACCTTCGACAGCAATTTTTGGCAAATGGCACTACGTTCTTCGTCTTCTCTTTAGATGGGCCAATGACCGGAGTGGATAGCAGAGAGTTTGTTAGTCAGATTCGTAATGAAAGGAGTTCTTTAATCGACGATTTGGTAATCGGAGAAGAGGGGGCATTATTGGTGGCTGGGTTCGCAGCCTACAGCCTTGACACTCTAGATGCCATCGAGGAGAATTTGCCTATTGCTTTGGCATTCATTTTTATCTCGACAATCATTCTAATTTTCATTCAAGTTCGCAGCATAATAATTCCAATCAAAGCAATTGTGATGAATATTCTATCAATTTCTGCTTCATTTGGAATGTTAGTATTCGTATTCCAATGGGGATACGGTGCTGAGTTACTCAACTTCACACCCCAGCCAATAGAAGCAACTAACCCGGTGATTATGTTCTGCATAGTATTCGGATTATCGATGGATTATGAGGTACTAATGTTATCTAGAATCCATGAGGAATGGGAGAGGACGGGAGACAATACTTTGGCTGTAGCCAATGGATTGCAAAGGACTGGCCGGCTAATCACTGGTGCAGCGGCAATTATGGTTGTCGTGTTTGGTGCATTCGGGCTTTCCTCTGTGGTAATTTTGAAACAGATCGGGCTTGGTCTTGCACTTGCGATTCTAATCGATGCAACAATTGTAAGAGCACTCGTAGTTCCGGCAACCATGAGGTTGATGGGTAAGTGGAATTGGTGGTCTCCAGCCTGGCTTGGAGGCTCAAAGAACACTGAAGACGTTAAGGAAACCGAGGAATGAATGGAAAAACATGAGTGCGATTAACAAATCAGCAGCTCTTCCATGCTTTCTTTTTGCCGCCTTCCTGCTTTCAACAGTTTGTTGCTTATCCTTACGTGAAATTCTGCCCCATCGAGCGGTGATCCAAAGTAAGGTGATTCCGATAGGGCCGGTAAATCCGTGTAGACTATCTGGCATTAGTCCCAGTCCAGTATACCAGCGGGCAAAAAATGCGATTAAAACTGAAAGAATTGCGGTCTGAAGAATACGCTCCCCGACCCTTTCATGACGGTTTAATTCCTCTCGGCGTGTCTCTCCCTTCAACTCTAGGCTTTTGCGCTTCCAACCATACTGCCACCACATCCAAGCAAGTATTGCAATAGCCGTGATGGGATGCAGCAATAGGATAACGGTCCGAAGCACCTCCATTAATTAGTGTCAGATAGTCACACATCATTGTTGTTTGGAATATATTACGGCGCCGGTGGCTCTAAAGGCGTCCGTCTAAGGGCCTCACCCCCTAGGGGTGAGCGTGCTGCAAGAAAATAACCTCGCCGTTTGCCTAAAATCGGGCATGAAGGAAAATCTTCCAACTGCAACCCGTCAGCGTATTGTAGCCAAGACTCCAGAGTGGAGAATGTTGGACAAACCTTGGAAATCCCTACTCCTAATCGCTTTGAATGAATTGCAAGTTCCTAGTGATGATGACGAAGGCTCGTCACAATCCATGATGCGAAGTCGACGTTCCCCTCGTGGACGGCGTGGCGCTAGAGGTTCTAGCGGTCCAATGGAATGGTTACCTGAATCTAGTGATGTGCTGTTAGAGGATGAATCACCAGTTGCTTTTAGGCTTGCAGTATTACTAATTCGTAAGACTTTATTCCCTGATGATTGGGAGGAATCTAGCGATGCAGTCATCGATGATTTGCGTGAGGAGTCTTCCACGAAAGGCGTCCACCCTGTATGGGCAAAGATGGCTGAAGCAACTCCTATACTTGCTCAATTTGCAGCCTTCCCTCAAAACGAAATCACTGAACAAGAAGAAGATTCATTCGATTTGGGTGCTGGGTGGATCGACCCATTCAATTCTAAGTCACTGGCAAAATCCCTTTCAAATCTTGAGTCAAATGTTACGAATGCCTCCGTTAGGATGGCAATGCAGAAAGCAAAGGCTCAATTGAATGGAAAGAGAGGGCTTAGAGACATAGATGGCCTCGAATCGTTGGATGGAGATGCTAGTCTTGTCAGTGCTTTATTGAATATACACATGAAGAAAGACGCATCAGGTTCTCTGAAAGAACTTGCAAAGAGCGATTCAGATTTGGCAGATGCTTTGGCCGATTTAATCCAACTTCGCAATGGTAATCCTGAGGATTGGAACACTTCTCGTTCTTTGAAAGGCGATGACGAATTATCCCGTTCTCGCAAGATTACTGCTTGGAACTTGATGCCTAAAGAAGCTGCAGAACTTTCCAGTGAAGAGATTACAGAAGGACTTGGTCTGGTAAAAACTCCTCAACAAAAGGAGACGTTGACATGGTGGAGATTGGCATCCTTGGTAAGAGAAGGCTCTTCAGACACCGCTCTAGAATTACTAACTTCTTTGTCCGTTGAATCGGATGCAGACATGAGTGTGCTAATGCCTCTTGTTAAGAAATTAGGAGAGGATGCCTTTACTTGGCTTGCTTTACAAATTGAAAATTTAGCACAGGAATCACTTTCAAATCTTGTAGAAGATGATGAAGTTGGCATCACCCTTAGGGCTGCTGCAGCCCGCCGGCTTCATGATACTGGAGCCTCTATTGGCATGGATGCATCGATAGACCTCTTCACCAGAGGGCTCGACCTATCCCGTCTTGCCCAAGTTTTACTTGTTGATGAACAGAGATGTGCAGATAACCCATATGCCACACTACTAGTTGCTCATCTTCTTCCAGCTCGAACCAAAGGTTGGGATTTTGAAACTATTCGAAACGCCCGCAGAAATGCTCTTTCAACAGTTGAACTTGCTGAAGTTCCTAGTTCCTTTTCTTCAGTCAGCCGTGGATTAATTCTGATGCTGGACGGAGCGGCCCAAGCAGATGATGATTGGGTTGTGGACACACTTGACAAAAACGGAATTAAGGCGTTCAATAATTGCCGGCAAGCTCTGAAAGACGGAGGAGATGGTCTTGCAAATTCGAAAGTTATCGATACTCTAGCAAAGAGTGTAGAAGATGCGGACCTTAGTGATGTGGAACTACGTTTATTCATCGCAGTAATCGATACATTACGCTTGAACAGAGCATCTTGGTCTCTTCAAACCGGCAAATCAGAAGGTGTCAATGAATTACTCGATGGCTTACTTTCTGGAGAGGTTACAGCAATGCCGATGATGCAGGCTGTACGACATCTGGTATTGGAGTACGATATTGGCTTAGCAAATCTTGTTACTTGGTATCAAGAAAACGACCCTCAATCTCCTTGGCATACGCTTGCCCGTGCAGCAATACACGTCAACAACGAGAATGAATTGAACGCTGCTAGAGATTATCGCAAGGCAGGAGATCACGAAGATTTCGATTATGAACATCGAATCTTATTGCATCGTAAGGCACTAATCCATCTTGCCCACGCTGAACAGTGGTCTGAAGCAGTTGCACTACTAGAACAGGAACCTGCTCTAAAGTCAGCACTGACCCGCCGCTTCCAATTATACCTCAATGTTTCACATATCGCTTCTAGTAAAGGAAGCACAGATGAAGCCACAAGAATGCTGAAGAATTTCGTCAAGAGGACAGAAATGGTAAATCAAGAAGACCAACAAGGAATAACTCATTTGGTTGAGAGAGTTAAGCACTCTGAAGAAGAACTTGATATGTTGCGCAACTATCCAGGATCCCACCCTAGACCGCTTCCTCACGAACCGTTCTCTGGTAGAGTAAAAGCAGCACTCAACACTCTCCAGCGCGAAAGAAGGCGTAACCGACATACTTTCGAGAATCGTTATGCCCAGGCTATGATACACGAACCATCGAGTGAAGAAATCTATGATATCGCACTCGAAGCCTCAGGAGAAAGACCACTTGAAGGAATGATGCTTCTTGAACGAGCACAGAATTCTGGTAAATTCTCAATACTTGATATCAAAAGGCTTGGAGATGCTGAAAGAAGTTTGTTCGCAACACATCGCCATAATCTACCAGTCAAGCAACGGTCATATTTACGAAATCTAGCATTAGCGCCGTTAGTAATTGTCGACACCAATATTTTGATCGATGAGTTACAACATCGCATTTCGGATAAACTTGGAATAAATGCAGAAGCATCCCTAGATATTGGTGGCCGTGGACGCTTCCATCGAATTCTCAAACATCGTGCCAATGAGGGAGTCATCGAATTGTGGTTACCTAAGGTTGTTACAAATGAGTTAGAGGGTATTGCGGGAGACTTGGATAGAATCCGAAGCAGATTCGTCGATACACTAGTCGGTTCGGAGAAGTTAGATGAAATACTAACTCATGAAAATCTCAAAGAAATTGTTAGTGGAATAATTAGTGACTTCTCTACCTGGAAACCAATGGACCTCCATCTCGAAGAAGAAGCGAATGATGAAGAAATAAGAAGTGACCTCGAGTCCTTCTTCGTTCAACACACAGAAGTTTATGATGAAATTACTTCTATGAAGAGAATGAACGGCGAGCCTATGCGTACACTCATCGGAAAGAAGGATGTCTATCCTGAAGTTACAGACCAAACCCTGATGTGTCTGGCTTCTGCAATGGCGAATAAGCCTCTTGGAGAGATAGGTAGTGTTCTAATCGCTACTAGAGATTCAGACTTTACATTGGTCGCTAGAGGAATCGAAGAGAGATTTGGATTTGGCGTAGTGGCAAATAGCCGTAACCTCAATTCCTGGCTAAGGTAATTATCTAAAACAGAAATTACTAACTTTCATTTGATGAAAGAATAATGTTTAACAAATTTTTCTCACATGTGAGAAATCATTGCATCACCGAATGCAGAACAAGAGAGTAGTTCTGCATCGTCCATCAATCTCTCAAAGTCGTATGTTACCGTCTTTGCAGAGATTGCTCCTTCCATACCTGTGACGATTAGGTCAGCGGCTTCTTCCCAACCCATGTGGCGCAACATCATCTCAGCTGAAAGGATTAGTGAACCAGGGTTAACCTTGTTCTGTCCAGCATATTTTGGTGCGGTTCCATGTGTTGCTTCAAAGATTGAAATTCCTGTGTCGTAATTGATATTTGCACCTGGTGCAATACCGATTCCACCTACTTGAGCTGCTAATGCATCAGAAATATAGTCGCCATTTAGGTTCATAGTAGTCAATACTCCATATTCAGCAGGACGAGTGAGAATCTGTTGTAGCATTGCATCTGCGATTACATCTTTTACAGTAATAGTATTGCCAGTCTTTGGATTTGTGAAAGTACACCAAGGTCCACCATCAAGTTCGGTAGCGCCGAATTCATCCTTAGCCAATTGATATCCCCAATCACGGAATCCACCTTCTGTGAATTTCATGATGTTACCTTTGTGAACTATCGTGACACTGTCCTTGTCATTATCGACTGCATATTGCATTGCTGCACGTACAATACGTGCAGTTCCTTCTTGGCTAATTGGTTTGATACCAAGTCCGGATGTATTAGGGAATCTAATTTTGTCAACACCCATTTCATTGATCAAGAAATCCATGACTTTAGCAACATCTGCAGAGCCTGCTTCCCATTCAATACCCGCATAGACATCTTCGCTATTCTCTCTGAAGATAATCATGTCAACATTCTCTGGAGCCCTAACCGGGGAAGGAGTTCCCTCATACCAGCGAACAGGTCTTACACATGCGAACAGGTCCAACTTCTGTCTTAGTGCAACATTGAGGGAACGAATTCCCCCTCCGACTGGAGTGGTTAGAGGACCTTTGATTGAGACTAACCCTGAGCGCATTGCATCAAGTGTTTCTTCAGGTAACCATTCGCCAGTGGCGTTGAATGCCTTTTCTCCAGCAAGAGTTTCAACCCAAGCAATCCCTTTACTTCCCGAATATGCCTTTGAAACTGCAGCGTCTACGACCTTAATCATAACCGGAGTAATATCGACTCCAATTCCATCTCCTTCGATGTAATGAACAATCGGATCATTCGGTACGACAAGAATTCCATTTTCCATGGTGATTGGGGTTCCAGACATAGTGCTCATGCCGGGCCAACTTGAGCCCCTTCATCAACACAGCGGTCAACGGTGGTTTCATCTCCAAGCACCCTTTGGAGTAAATATGCAAGGAAGTGTTGAGTGGACTGGTGCCAAAAATATGGTTGGTAAAACCGCCAGCGGTCAAGAAATAGCAATGGAATGGGACGACGGGCCGGGGCCTATGCAAATCACCTTACAGATGGTCGGAGCGTGCTCTTTAGTCGATGTTGTTCTCGGGCTAAAAGATCGTGAATTTACTAAGGCTTGGGTTGAAATGGATGCAACACGTTCAGAAGAATCCACCAGGCATTTCACTTCGATGCATTTGGTATATCATATCGAAGGCAATGTTCCAAGAAAGTTAGTGGAAAGAGTTGTAGATAAATCTCACGAGAAATACTGTGGGGTATCCAACAGTATTCGTTTAGATTGTAAAATCACAACAGATGTAGTAATCCACTCTGTGTGATTAACTCATGCGATGTCGTGAACTATCCATTCCCCTTCAATTCCAGGGGTCTGAATGCTTACTTCACATCCGCCTGCCAGTAACAATTGGCGAGGTAATGTTTCTAATCCCGTAAGTAATAATCCAGCAAGAGCATCATGTATCATGACCCAGTTTTCAGAGATACCTTTTGGCGCAGGGACTATACTGGGATGGCCATCAACAGAGACGGAAGCCATTGGACGAACCAATCCTGCCTCACCTAAATCTACAATCATCGATATTGTTAGTGTATTTCCCTTACTATTCAACTCACTTGAAGAAGGCATCATACGACAATTTTCAGGAAGGCCAACCAACCCATCTTCTCCTCTCTCTTTTCTCATGGATACGAGTCTTCGAATCCAGGCTAGAAGAACAGATTTCGAATAAACCATCGACCTAGATGGCATTTCCGATTCGGGTTCCGTCTTATCTTCCCAACCCCATTTACATCCTTCAGAATTAATTGGAAGTAGATTAGGCATCCAAGATAATGGAGTAGGTTTTGCCTCTGGATGTTCAATAGATACAATAGCAGCACCCTCACTAAATTTCGCAACCTTTTGAGTGGTGATACCAGGCATAGAGATTACGAGGCCCAGAATAATAGCAAGTGGGTCTAGGGCTGGAGGCCATTCCTTTAGTGGAGCTGCTTCCTTTTCCAACCACACACCTTGTGCCAAGTCATCCCCGAGACCGAGTCCTTTAGCGAAACCAATTGCTTCTTTCCATGCAGTCTTTGACAGGCCCACATCCAGTGCGGCTCTACCCATAGAACGTGCAGCAGGAGCAAGACTTTCGTGATCATTTAATCCTTCAAGCCATTCACGCAAGATTGAGTCTCCATCTCCAAAAGACCTCCTTTCAGTTTTTGAAATATCCTCTAACCAAGCCTGTTCTTGTTCTGCTCTTTCATTGTCATTTATTCCTAATTGCTTTTGTAGGTTTTCAAGCATTACTGCTCCAGCACGAGATAAAGCTCCATCCGACCAAGCCAAGGCTAGGCCATGCTCGAAGGGCGTGGGTGCCACGATTTAGCCTCCGATAATTGCTCGAACAAGTTGTAGATGTCGCTCAAAGGTTAGCCCAAGTTCACTTCTCTTACGGGCTAAAAGTTCGACTTCAGAAGGGTCTAAAATATCGTCGACCCAAACGGTTTCTAGAAGGAGTTTGTAAGTTGCTTCAGCAGTGTTTACTGAACTTGGAGCGGAGTCATCGAGGGCCGGAAGGTCTTCATCTCCAAAGGAGATAACCACTTCTTCCATGACTTCATCATCATCATCAGTGAATGCTGATAATAGGTCATCATCGCCAAAGGCAGCTAGAATGTCATCTCCTCTTTTGGAAGGTGCTCTAGTATCTACTTCTAATTCAGCGAAAGGATCGATATCCTCTTCATCATCTTCAGGCAGTTCATTGGTTTCGAACGGTAACATACTATTGACCCAAACTCTCTAAATCAGCAATGGTTATTGAAATCATGTATTGATGCATCTATGGTCAAATCCATTTACCATGAATATCTAATGCCAGTATGAGTGCGAAGTAACATGTTTGGACGAGAGGTTTGGGGTTGGCGCATACTGGTCTTGATGCTAGTGCTTTTGCTCATTCCAACAATTCACCAAATGAATACCCTAGAGAATGAATGGCGGGAATCGATTGAGCCAACCTCCATTGAGGGTGATAAACCCTCTTCAGATGAAGAGGTCTCTACAGTTGAAGAGCCTGTGTCGAATGGCTCCGAAGAGGATTCAGCAGAGAGCTCCGAAGAGGATTCAGCAGAGAGCTCCGAAGAGGCTTCATCAGAGGATTCAGCAGAGGTCTCATCAGCTGATTCAGTAGAGGAGGAGTCTGCAGTTCAAGATTCATCAACACAACCCAAAACGTCAGATGGTACGGATTTAGGCGACACAGAGGACAGACCAAAAGCCAAAAGCCAACAGGAATGGATTCTACCGGCAACTCAAATCATAGTTCTGACAATGATGGCAATAATGGCAGTTGGTCTAATTCTATCAACGACAACTGCACTACTGGCTAGCGAGGCTGCTAGATTTGGCATTCTATTGGCGGTGCTCGGCCCTTTGATTGGTATAACTCAAAGAGGGGAAGGTGGAGTTTTCTCCAGAGGGCGAATTCTTGGTTTTGTCGAAGCACATCCGGGTATCCATTTTTCTGCACTTAGGGATGCATTGCAATTAGGGAACGGAGTGACTGCACATCATATTCAAGTCTTAGAAAGGGAAGGTAGAATCATTTCTTGGATGGATGGTAGAGTACGTAGATTTGCATCATCTGGCGTAAATCAAAAGCGGCTAAATGAAATCAAAAACCCAGTTACTGGCATGCAAATTGCGATTTTACAAATACTTTCAGAGAGTGGAAAACTAGGAATCCAATCGGGAGAACTTAGGGTTAAACTTGAGACGAGTAGGCAATTATTGTCATATCATATGAAGCAACTATCCGAAAGGAGTTTTGTCACATCGACGGGCAAAGGTCGTGCGTTGAAGTGGTCATTGTTAGATGAAGGTAAGAAGCAACTTGACAATTCAACACATCTTGCTGAAATCTAACAATGATTAACATTGAAGATGAGTGGCTTGCAGGATTAACTGTGAGGAGAATATTACCATTACTGATTTTATTCGCTCTTATTGGCCAAAGCCAAGCCTTGCCAACAGGAGTTGATGACAGAGGCGATGATGGTTGCTTGTGTCATGGTGGTGCGGATGATTCTACAGTAGTAACACTTTCAGGATTACCAGAAGTGTATAATTCCTCTCAAGAATACAATGTCACATTGACAATAGAATCCCCGGTTGAAGAAAATGCTATTCAAGGAGGATTTAGGATAATAATTTCCCACGGCGAGTTAGTCGGCGAAGGATGGCAAATAATCGATAATGGGTATACTCATACTTCTGAGATTAATGATAGACGTGTATGGGATGCTGTTTGGATAGCACCTGAAGAAACCGATAAGTTAGCAACTTTCCTGATACATGGCAACGCTGTCAATGGCGACAATTCACCATCGGGTAACGGTGATGAATGGAATTCACAATCTCTTGCAATCCCTGGGCCCGATTATACAGGGGAAATAACTAGCCCTGAATTATCAAACTCGATATCAAACGCTCAATTAGGAGTTGGAATTCTAGCGATTACTATAGTGCTAGGGTTGACAATCTTTGCAATAAAGGATTAATTCACGAATTCAATATTTCGTGACTTTAGTGCTCGCAATTGTCTATTTTCGCTAGCACCGTGAATTTGCTCAGACCTGACGCCGGTCAGAACTAACATGACACGTATGTCCTCTCCAAGGCTTTCATCGACAGCCGCACCCCATATGATGCGCGCATTGTCAGAGATTTTTCCCTGAATGAGTTTAGCACACTTTTCTGCTTCACCTAGTGTTAGATTAGCGCCTCCTACGACATTGATAAGGGCTCCTCGTGCATCAGATACATCCAAATCGAGTAATGGAGAATGTAAGGCCTCAAGGGTAGCAGCCTCTGCTCTACCAGGTCCACTGGCAGAGCCAAGTCCAATCATTGCAACTCCGGAACCGGATTCGATGACAGACTTGAGATCTTCAAAGTCAAGGTTAACCATACCATCGGTAGTAAGAAGTTCAGTAACTCCAGTAATGGCGCGTACTAACAATTCATCACCGACTCTAAATGCACTTGCAATTGGTAAATCACGCACACCTTCGATTTCTAGTAATCTCTCGTTAGGAATAACTAGGATTGTATCACAGTATTCCCTCAATCTTTCAAGTCCCCATTCAGCATTTTGCTTTCGTAGCGTACCTTCTGAATTGAATGGATAAGTTACTACTGCTACTGTTAGAGCGCCCTGTTCTTTTGCTAGTCTAGCAATATGTCCTGCTGCACCAGTTCCAGAACCTCCGCCCATTCCTGCAGTAATGATTGCTAGTTGAGTATCTTCGGTGATTCGTCGCAAATTGGATTCACTTTCGAGTGCTGCTGCTTCTCCCTTTGTTGGGTCGCCGCCTGCTCCACGTCCTCTTGCGGTCCTGCCGATCAGAACTTTATTCTCAAGTGGACTCATCAATAATGCCTGTGCGTCAGTATTGATTGCATGGCCAGTAACGTAGCGGTTCTCAAATAGACCTTCTTCGTGCAAACGACTTACTGCATTGCATCCGGCACCACCCGCACCATAGACTCTAATCCTAGGTTGAAGCGATTCTAACAGGCTGCGTAATTCAGCATCGTTTGAATCTACATCTTCCACATTGGCCGGTTTAATAGACGGCCCTTCTTCTTCCTCAGCAAGCTCTAGAACTCGTTCGATAAGATGACGCATGGTGCTTCATGCTATTTCCACCTACCTTGAACATACCGCCACCCCTTAGGGGTGAGAAGCCGATTGTGAAACTTAGTTTCAATCGCGGAGTCCATCTTCACAGACCTGGTAGACACACTCGCCATCAGGTAGATTCGGTGAATCTACTAAGCGAGCGATTCTGCGACCGCCTTTTGCCTTGCGAAGGTATAGTCTGAAAGTGGAAGCGTGAGCAAGTACGTGGCCACCAATAGGTTTGGTAGGATCTCCCCACATTGCGTCTGGCTTACTCATAACTTGGTTGGTTACCAGTACTAATGCATTGTTTATATCTGCTAATTGCTTCAAGTCCTTTAGATGCCTGTTGAGCTTTTGCTGACGGTTAGCAAGCATTCCACGCCCTACGAATTCAGCCCTGAAGTGACTTGTCAATGAATCAACGATAATCATTCTAACATTTACCCCTCTGCTCATTCGCTTGATTTCTTCTGCGAGAAGCATTTGGTGAGCAGAGTTGTATGCACGTGCTACGTGAATTCTCTCTAGAACAGCATCCGGATCAAGCCCATGGCCACGTGCCATTTGTGTAATCCTCTCTGGACGGAATGTATCTTCGGTATCTATGTAGAATACGTCTCCATCCAATCCACCTTGCTCAATAGGCAGGGTACAGTTAACTGCTAGTTGGTGGCCAATTTGTGTTTTTCCTGAACCAAATTCTCCGTATACTTCAACTAGGGATTGAGTTTCAAATCCTCCCGCTAGTAAGTCATCAATAGATTGAACCATACTGGATAGTTTCTGAACTTCGCGCCTTCTATCTAGAAGTGCTGAACCGGAAACGAATCCTCCAATATTAGCCATTTTCTTTGCGGCCTGGATTATCTTACTTGCGACAGCCTCACCTAATTCTGCTTGTTCAGCAAGGTCACCAGGGCTCATAACGGCCAATGCTAGTAATTCATCAAAACCAGCTTCACGTAGTTTTTCAGCGGTTGCTGGGCCTACGCCTGGAAGGTCTTCGATAGTAGCCTCGGGCTCAATTGGTTCCTCCATTGTGATTACCTCTGCTTCAGGGGCCTCTTCTTTCTTCTGCTTGCTCGATTTGCTCTTTGCTGCCATGAACCGAACTGTCCAGCCTAGGTATATCAAGGCAAGAAAGGCTCCTTACCAATGCTATGAAAGTGGTATCTATTGAACTAATGTATTGTAAACAGTCGACTGCACGTTAGCAGTTCACTTTCACTTCACTTTCACGCTGGGCGAGGGTTAGTTGCGTCTTCAGCGCCTTCAGCGTAAGCAATGGTAACGTCATTGTTGACACTGACATCATCACCGTTTTCTGCAACATCTACATTGAGCGTCCAAAATCCTTCAACGATATCTCTTGATGTATAATCCCAAGTTTCATCTCCTCCATCGGCGATAGTTCCTGAATTAGAGCCGATTTCCTCATCTGAAGGATTATTTAATGACCAAGTGACATCAGAGTTACCTCCGCCAAAGAGACCGTTGCCTTGATTGTCAGCAGTTGAAGAAAGTGTGATTCTATCTGGCAATGGTAGGCCATCACTACAATCAGATGTTACATCGAACGACATCGATGCATCAGGACCGCTTCCTTCACTCCAAACGATATGCATGTCAATCTTTACTTTGACCATGATACTATGCGAGTTACCTTCACTATCTTCAGCGGTCAGAGTAACTGTGAATACACCATGGGTTAGCCAGGTATAGGAGATGACTGCATTATCCGATGGGTCACCTTCAACTGGGTCTGAGCCATCATCTGGGTGTAACATAATTTTCACAATATTTCCACTACTTGAAGTGGAATCTGCAAAGTCAAAAGATAGTTCAACACCCGTCGATGGTCCTGCCTGACCATTATTTTCAGAAGTTTCAACCATTCCAGATGTGGACTCATAATATACGATCAGATCGATAGGACCACTGTATTCTTCAGAGTCAGTATCATCGTCTCCAAAACAGCCTGCTAGGCTTGCGCAAAGCAGAGTTAGGGTCACTGCCAATAGGCGTAGATTCATCTTCATCACTATACCCTAGAAGGTCATTATCCAAAAACCCGCCGTTGTGTAGGCTGAAGTCCGTGTCGGTGGGTTCAAGAGTGGTAACCGTCGCCGATGGCTTGCTAGCGGGATAGGTTAGCATGGTTCGACCGACGGGCTCATAACCCGTAGATCGATGGTTCAAATCCATCTCCCGCTACCTTTTACTCACTAATTAGTTCGTACTATAGGTGTGGTAATCATGGGTTGGAACCAATGAGTCAACCGCTGCTTGGAGCCTAACATTTGCTGCTTGCTCACCTGACATAATCGCAGCGATCTGTCGCTCGATGTCCGCTTGAATATCCCCTCCAAGTACCACTCCAACCCTATGAGCGTCCGCAGCAGGCCTACCTTCGATTTCCAGAATGTAAGCGCCATTTTTGCTGATAACTTGTCCTGCTAACGGATAGAGTTTAGCAAGAACTTTCAAGTTTCCACATTGCTCAGCAGTATCCAGTGCAGCAGATAGATGTCCTGGTTGTAACTTTTCACATTTTGAAAAAGCCTTCTTTGCAGCACCTTTTTTTCCAGCATTCGCATGAATAAAACCGGCTAGATGGTAATCGGCAGCAGCGGCAACAAGGTCGTGGCCTGCCGCTTTAGCGTGCTTGGTTCTGTGTTTGTGCAACAGTCCAATGGTAATTCGAGCGCGCTTGTATTTAGCGCGACTATTCAATACAGCAGCCAAAATCCGCAATCCCTTGACCAGAATCGCTTGTGTTTTGTCATCCCTTGACTTTTGAGAAATCAGTTGTTCAACTAAAGCTGAAGCCATTACTTCCGCCCTCTCTCCTCGTCCCTCTAAGTGGTACGCCTCAAGTTGACTGATTGCCTGTTCTGGATCAGTCGCGCCGAACATATTTGATAGTGTGCTAGGTCAACCATTTCACAGCATCGGTGCCGCGCTCAACAATCATTTGTCTATATTGAACGCTTTGAATACAGATAACATTCGTTCAAAGGTATCCAAATCATGAGGTTTAACACTCGGGCTCTCTACCGGCTAAATAGATGAGAGAAGAATCCTCTATCCTTACCATTGGAATAATTGGAACTCCAGGTTGTGGGAAGACCACATTGTGTCAGGAATTGGCACTACCTGTTATTTCATTACGAGATTTTGCAAAGATGCATGATTGTCTTGGTGAAATAGAAGCGGATGGCGCAGCGGCAATCGATGTCGAGGAACTGGCGAAACATTGGCAACAACCCTCGAAATTATCACTCGTCGATAGCCACTTAGCGCACCATATGCCAGTCGATGCGCTCATAGTTATTCGATGTGAACCAAGCGAATTGAAATCACGCTTAGAAGCACGTGGATATTCGGCAAAAAAGGTCCAAGAAAATGTCGAGGTTGAGATGATGGGTGGACCTTGGAATGAACTGATTGGCGATAGCCGGCCTATCTATGAAGGGTCGGAGGGAGTTAGTGAATGGATTAATTCGGGCTGTCCGGCTCACTCTACCCCGGAGAATGCCGTCGACTGGCTTTCATAGCCATAAGACCAAAAAGGAATTAGCAGGCAGAGAATCCACATGGCACTTGAAAAAGGGCGTAATCTGTTCAAGAATTTGAGCGAGCCCTTAGTAGCACGACTCGAGGGGGTCAACCCAGCAACTTTGACTTGGCTAACCCTTCCTACAGGACTTGCTGCTGCTTGGCTAATGATGGAAGCGGGAGAAGGCTCTGAAGGCGCACTTATGTTCTTGGGCGCTGCAGTACTAATGGCTTCAGCAATGGCATTAGACGGCCTAGATGGTAACTTGGCAAGAGCGACGGGACAAGTCACTCGCTGGGGCGATTATCTAGATCACACTCTCGATAGAGTTCTGGACGTTATTTGGATTCTAGCATTGGGTTACAACTTAGTCTGGTTCGGCCATGTGGAATTAGCATGGGTTGCCGCAATGTTGACGATGTTTGGTTCATACTTAGGAACTCAAGCACAAGCGGTTTCTGGCAATAGAAATTATGGTGGATTTAGTCGTGCAGATAGGATGGTTTTGACATTTGTAGCACTTCTGGGCGCATCGCTTATGGCTTATCTGGGAATTGATGATTGGGGAGCTTGGAACGGTATTGAAATGAATCCGATTTCTGCCATAATTGCAATATCGGCATTTGGCGGTATTTACACCTTCGTGATTAGATTTTACAAAGCACGTGCTGAGTTACAAGAATTGGATTCGTCTAAGCCTCTGTCAGCCCCTCGTTCCAACGATTCTAACGATGAATGAAAAACGGATATTGGAAATAGCCAAAGAAGTCCAAAGTTAGCATCCTTATCACCGCCTACGGCGGTATCCTCATAACAGATTCATTAGAACCATCGTAGTGATGGCTAGCGACATACTGAACAGTGGAAACTTCAGGACGACCATTTTTGTCCTCATTATTTTGCTCTTTTCTACGGTGCCTTTGGTACCTAGCGCTAGTGCCGATGAAGGGACTCCCATCGAACTCCAGGCGCAAGGAATTGTAGCGGTATTCGATGAAGTGAGTGAGACAACGACCGTTACATGGAGAAATATTGAAGATAATGGTGGAAACTCAGAACTCTATGAGGATTTGTGGGATGCAACCTACCATGTTTACCGCCATTCAGAGCCAATTACTAGTCAAAATGTTGGAAATTTGACTTCTTGGAACTCTGTGGTAGCCTGCGATAAGGTTGTACTTGGTGGAAATCCTAACTTATGTCGTGGAGTTGGTGGTTCATCACCTCACCCCGGCCATTCTGCAACTTTCCAAGTTGGGGCAGGTACTGACGGTACATTCCATTACGCAATCACAACCCAATTAGGCGATGGAAACATAACCGACTCCTTCAACGTCAATGCGAGTATTTTATCTGAGCCTGTAATGGAAGTAACTACTCCAATTCGCACACCATACAACATCATTGCAACGTTCAATCCAGAAACAAGTCAGACAAACATTCAGTGGATTAACTATAATTCGATAAATCCAGTTCTGCCAGAGGATGGCCCAGACGCCTTTGAGATTCACGTATGGCGAACCGATTACCCAGTCAATAGGGAAAACGGTCAAAATTTATTAGACCCAGCCAACAATCCAATAGCGACACTTTCTCCTACAAATACAACATTTGCAGTGGATATACCTCCATTGACAAATAGGGATTCATATTATTCAGTCACCTACCTTTTACCTAATTGGAAGGACAATGGAGATTCATATGAAGATACTAGATTCCTCTCTAACAACGCTATGACCAATGCTATTCTTGAAGATAATACTCCGCCAACTGATGTTGATACAACTGTAGCGCTTTTCACACCAAACCAGGACGGTACTGGATCGACCACGATTACATGGGACCGCATCCTTTCAGAATCGGGAGAGCAATACAGGATTTATCGCCATGGTGAATACTTCAATACAACCGAAAACCCGTATGTTCAATTGATAGCAACAGTTCAAGGAGATGAAAACAATCCATATCCAGAGTTCATCTACAATATTCCTTTCAACACCTATGGTGACTTCGTTTATTGTGTTATTACAGTCGATCAATTCGGTGTATTCAACAATGAAATTCCTTCTTCTGCATGTGACATTGTCGATGAAGATGCAGACCAAGATTGGGTGAAGGAGCCTCTCAATGTCAATGCGTCTTTCATCGGTGATGGAATTACTCGTGTCACATGGACAGATCAACCAGGTGTTGAAGGCGAGAGATACCACATTTGGAGGTCAAATTTCCGTGTTCAAGGCACCCAGTTCGTTGAGAATCAATCTCTGATTTGGATGGGCAGTGTTTCAGACGGTATCGAGCAATTTGATGTTCAATTGGACAGTGGTATCTCAATGACAAATGTATTCTATTTCGTCACTAGTGAGGCATTATACAATTGTCAAGGCTGTAATGGTACCTCAATGTACACTAAGCTGGTTCAAAATTGGGATGGTCCGATTAGCGAAGATACAAGAAATCCCAAAGAAACTTCAATCGTGGATGTAGAAATGATTGGGGAATTACAGGTTGTAGATTTGATTTGGAGAAACAGTGTTGATGAGACTGGAGAATCATATTACATCTATCGCCACTTTGGTGACCCATTCGGCGATGCAGAATTTACAGAGTCCAATTCTACTGACGAAGGCTGGGAATTACTTGAAGGTCCGATTTTAGAGACTGGAGCAAGCCAAATGATCCGTCAGATACCGGTGCCTGACGACATTCAGAGAAACGTTTGGTATGCAGTGGTCATAGAAGACTCATACGGAAATCTCAATCCACTAATCATCCCTGGTTCTGGAACAAATGGTAGAAATGTATCAGAAGATACCATGCCACCTACAGTGACCTATGCAATTCACAATGAGAACGGCGCACCAGTGGAAGGAAGTTCTCTAATTCGCGGACAATACACTTTGAGGATTGAAGTATCTGAAACTCTAGACGAGGACCCTATGGTGAATATCACTACAGCTGCAGGTGGTTCTCTAATTGGTGGTAGTGAAACTTCGATGATAAAGCAATCTTCAAACAGTAATGACCCAGATAAAGGGCCTACATATTACAAGAACTTTGAGATTACATCGATAACTACTGCTGGACAATTAGTGATTACGGTTAACTTGACCGATACCTCACTTAACTCAATCGACCGTGAATTATTGGATTATTCAATCGATGCTAAAGCACCTGTAGTTACTATCTTCAGTCCTACTTCTTCCAATGATGGTGCTAAGTATCTGTTTGGTGATGCAATCAATGTAATTGCAGGCGGTACCGACGATGTAGGAATCGTGTCGATGCAGATGCGTTTCGTACAGAATTATGGTACGAGTTCAACAGTGACAGAGCCATGGCGAGATGTTACTGGTAAGTCGATTAGCGATGACGGCGATTGGACTTTCGAAATGTCTTTCAGTTCAGGTAATTTCTTACCTGGTATACATGAAGTATCTGTAAAAGCGATAGATACTGCTGGTAATGAAAGAACAGAAAAGATTCAGTTTACAACCGATTATTGCCGCCACCGAGAAGATGGTTCTACGATTTGTGAATATTCTAATCCTGTTCAAGAGGATGCAGATGTCATCTATCCTGAACTGAATGTTACCGACCCTCCTTACATGGTAGCATGGATTACAGCAGGAGTCTCTTTCCTGGCAGTCATATCCTCATTATTTGTAATATCTTCAGCAATGTCTGGCCCTAAGAAGAAGAAGAAGGGAGATGATGAAGACGAAGGTGATGAATGGATGAATGAATTCATTGGAACATCATCTGAGCCTGATATGGCCGAAATTACAGGCGGAGCACCGGCTGAAGAGAAAACAGCAGAAGAGGAAGATGATCCATTCGCAGTAAACGTCATCAAACCAAAGCGCCGAAAGAAGAAGGCTGCTGATGACGATGACGACGATGACGATGACGATGACGATGATGAAGAGGACGAAGTTCCAAAGAAGCGCAAGCGTCGTGCAGCAGGGAGAAGAAAGGCTACAAAACGTAAGATGAGTTGATGTTCATGAGTGAGACATCATCTCCCAAAATTGGGGTTCTTCAGGCTTTTAGTCCATTTGAAAACAAATTGAATTGGTTACTTTTAGCAGTTCCAATAACAATATACTTTTCATTCATAGCAAACAATAGCGGTATGAGATTCATATTCTCAATGATAGCAATAATGCCTCTTGCTCTTCTAATGGGTCATGCCACAGAAGAGATTGCATTGCGTACTAGCGAGTCACTTGGAGGCTTGTTAAACGCAACCTTTGGCAATGCAGTTGAGATAATTATTGCCGGTCTAGCGATTTACACAGCAGCTAACTATCCAGATCAGGCAGACACTATGATTACGGTAGTTCAAGCAAGCCTAATTGGCAGTATTCTTGGAAACCTGTTACTTGTGTTGGGACTTTCACTGCTTTGGGGGGGAATAAATCACCAAAAGCAAACTTTCAATCAACAAGCCTTGAGCATGAGTGGCTCGTTATTGTTGCTTGCAGTGCTCGCTATGCTAATTCCTGCTGCGGTAAATATTGGAGGGGGGGCATCAGATAGTATCCTTTCACTCTCTAGGTATGCAGCAATTGTTTTACTCGTAATGTATGGATTGGCTTTACTATTCCAGCTAAAGACACATTCACACATCTATGAATCAGACGCTGAAGTTGAGCATGAAGAGCCTAAAATGACCAATAAAGACGCTTGGAAATTATTGATTATGGCAACGGTTCTAGTCGGCTGGATGGCTGAAGTTCTGGTTCATTCAATCGATGATGCTGCTGAAGAATTGAAAATGCCTACATTATTCATCGGTGTAATTCTGCTTCCATTCTTTGGTAACGCAGCAGAACATTTCACTGCAGTAATCGTTGCTGGAAAAGACAAGATGGACCTTTCATTAGCCATAGCAATCGGCTCCAGTGTACAAATAGCGGTATTTGTGGCACCTTTGATGGTTGTATTCGCTTGGCTAATGGGTGTTGGGCTATCTCTTGAATTCGGACCACTGGAGACAACGGCGACCTTCCTATCGGTTCTGGTTGCTAATTCAATCTTGAATGATGGTACAACAAATTGGCTTGAAGGAGCAATGCTTCTAGCCTGCTATACAATTCTTGGACTTAGCTTCTGGATGATGTAAGATTGAATTTATAGATTATTTTCAGAATTTGATGCAAGCCCTATCTTAGATAAAATGAGAACAAGAACAAGAACAAGAACGGATAGGCCTAGAATAATTGGCTCAATTCGTGAAAGATTGCTAATACATCTTATTGCAGATGAAGTTGTCAATCATCTTGAACAATTGCATCCTGAATTACAAATAGATGTAGAAGCATTACAACATATAAGACTAGGATTCCTTCGCGAACCTTGTACTAAATTGTGGGGTATTTGCTCCTACGCTGACAATGCTAAGGGCCGGCCAAGAACTGAATTTACCGAACGTCACGGTACACATCGAATCTTGTTGGCAAGAAAACTATTGCATGAGGATATGAAAGAAGCAGTAATAACAATCCATCATGAATTCTTACATTCAATTCTAGGGTCCAAGGAAGGCCACGGTGAGGTGTTTCAGAAACATGAGCCAAGAATAAATCAGTACATCTCATCAATAGTTCGATCATTGAGCAATCAAATCAATCGGAAATCAAATTTGTAATGTCGATTGCTTACCTGCCAAGACATCCATTACGTGCTGAGTGATATTTCGACAGAGAAGTTCATCTGTGTTATTATTTTTGACAAATTTACTTAATTGCATAATTGCTACAATACTGCAAAAATCATCAGTAGTCAAAATTCCAAAATTCCCTTGATCATTTTTAAGAATAATCGGAGTTGAGGTTTCTGAGAAGTGTTTGATTACTTCTTCAATAGAGGAATCATTTGAATGTACATCGAAATCAATTATTTCACCACTAACATTCAAAATTCTAGCCATGCCTTTGGCAGTGATTAGAATTTGAGACATATCTGAGCCTCGGTTTAGCATTTTAAGCAACTCAAGTGCTTTTTCTATGCAATTGTCCTCGAAAGACTCCAATTCATATTTGTAAAAAGGCCAATTTGCTGATTGAACAATCCATGGTTCGGATTGAGTATTAGTGCTAATATCCTTCAATCTTCCATGAGGAAGATTTGGAGATATCACAATCAAAGGTCCAAGTTTTAGTAGTAATTCATTGACTAATTTATCAATTTCAGTTCTACTCAACAAATTGTTTTCATTGAATACAGCGTGCTCTAGCCGCTTTAATCTTCTTAAGAAACTCCTGACTACCTTTTCCCCGTCATCATATCGCCTTTTTTTAGCAATTGAATATATCAGAGATCTATCGAAGTCTTCATCGCTTTCAACAATATCCGTAATCGAAAAAATCCCTCTAAAATCGCCATTAGAGTCAACAACAGGGACAACCAGGTCTCTACTTACTATATTCCAAAGAATTGCCCCGAATATGTGTTCATTGATTTCAATAGATTGAGGTTTACGCAGCATCAATGTTTCAGATTCATTTTCCTTTGAGACGGGTCGCCTGAGTACGCTAGTACATTTTTTCCCTGACATTAACGGAACCGCTGTGAATTGGTTTGATGTCATAAAGCGATATATCAAATTAAGTTGATGTTCATTTTGTGCATCACTTTCAAGGAATTTAGAAACATATTGTTCCTTTAGCATGTATGATGAGATGTCAGAGTTACTATTTACTTTATTTTGTTCATACTCAACTTTAGAGAAACCTCTTTCAAGCAGTGAATCTTTTATTGAATCATAAATGTCAGTTTTAGTTTGAAGAGAGATTTCATGATCTTCAATAATTGATTTTTGATCTAATACAGGGTCTTTGTGACCCTGCTTCTTGTCTTGTAAAACAGTCGTAGGAGTTTCTTTTCTTTTCCCCCTTCTAGCAACAATGGTGATTACGTCCCCTAATTCTTTTTCCTGTTTAACAACATGATGGAATTCTTTCGGTACAAACAATGGTTCGTCTCCTGCTTTGAATTTAAGGTCAGGCATATCTGGTTCTGGAATCAAATTCCCATCAACTAATCTTGCTTTCACAACTTTCCCTAGAAGTCTACCATTTTCATCCCCATCCTCGTGAGGGATAATTCTTGCTTCTTTCGGAATGCGGATAAATTTGTGATGATAATGATCTTCGTCCTCGACTACGTCATAGTATGAATATTCATATTCGCCCTTTATGCACATAGTTATGAAATCCTGTTGATGGTTATGGATGAATGTTGATTGTCCATACGGGAACACATGAATACGTAATTCAACACCATCTTCATCTGCAATACTTTTGTAGAGAAAGACTCTTTGTAAAACACCATCATTTATCTCGAATTCGCAATTTTCTAAAATCCAATTTTTGAATAGAGTTTCATCTTTCCATATTGCATAGCGCATCAAACATACTAATCCGTGAACGTTCAGTACTGTATTTTGGTCAAAACTACCTTTCTGACGAATTTCTTCTGCCAAGTCATCAATCGTATCCTTGATACGATTAACAGTTGGGTCATCAGGCATAAATTTACTATTTCGCCATCTTGTTTATGCTTTGCTAATATTTATGTCTCATTACCATTTGGGATATTTATGAAGAAATTAAATGTTGTAGTAACCGGGAGTTCTTCAGGATTAGGCTATGAGGTTTCCAAAACTCTGAGTGAAATAGAGCGGTTTAATGTTATAGGAGTTGACATTAATCCCTGCGACAATAAATCGGACAACTTCACTTTTCTAGGCTCCGATTTATCAGATAGAGAAAATGTAGATTCTCTAATCTCTAGTGTAAAAGATATTACAAATGGCAATTTATATTCTATAGTCAACATTGCGGGAGTATCAGTTGGTAAATCAATAGTTGGAATGGATATTGAAGATTGGGATAAAATGATGCAAATTAATCTGAGTGCCCCTGCGCAATTGATATTGGGTTTACAGAATATTATTCAAGACGGGGGTAGGATTGTCAATGTCAGCTCTCCGGTCTCTATTACGGGCTCGAACAAACCAGGTTATTCAGCATCCAAAGCAGGTATGCACGGATTAACTATGTCTGTAGCAAAAAACCTAGGCCCCCGAAACATCTTGGTTAACACTGTTTTTCCCGGACCCATGATCACAGGAATGACTCAAAAATGGCCCCAGGAGAAAAGAGAATCTATCGCTACAGAGAGTTTCCTCGGTAGATTGACGGAATCTAGTGAAGTTGCTAACGGAATCAGGTTCTTACTGGACCCTGAAACTTCAGGAATCACAGGTTCAATTTTGGATTTCACAGCAGGGTCGATGTTTACACATTGATAATCAACCAAAGAAGATTACCAATATTCCAGAAGGAATTGTACCAGCAAGCGATATTAGAATTACTTCGATTACAAGACGGATTTCCATTTTCTTTGCTTCTCGAATCAAGATTGATGGACACTGAAGAAATTCTTGAGGTACATCGATACCAATAGCCTGATACTTAATTGCAATCTTGTTTAGCTTCATTGTAAGCGTTTCTTTGTCTGTAATTTTTTGAAGTAAAGGCATGTATCTTGTCTCCATCCATGCAAAAATCCCTATTCCTACGTGCAGAACAACCAGGCAAAATATCAATGTGATAAGTGCATAATTCATTCATCATCATCTCCAAAAGTAGGTACAGGACAAAGTCTGTTCAGAATCAATAATACATCGAGTCCAAAGATAGATGAATAGTCATTTGCGCCATTTGAAGTAGTAAGTATTTTGAGAGTTTTCTCGAATTTATCTTGTTCCTGTACAGATTTTAATGTTCTGACCAATAGAACTGATACTGAGCAAGGGATTGAAGCAAATGCGTGTGATGCGGGGAATAGTTTTGCAAACTTGTTAATCAAAGAAATATGCTTTGAAACCCGCTCTGACCAATCCATCCAGCTATTTGGTGGCTGTAAGCAAAATATCTCAACGGATTGAATATCTTTCTCAATTTCATCAGGAATTACACAGGGTAACAATCCATCTACCGGACGGTTCGCTTTATCTTGCAAAAACCCATCGCGTATACTTGCATCGATTTTAGCGAGCTGAGAGATATATGGGCTCATAGATTCACCAATACAATCTTCAGCGTTCATCAATTGTATTTTCACTACTATGGTCGCCAAATTAGAATTGATAATTTGTTGCCTTTCGATCTCACAAAGAAATGAATCGATTTGAGTGCGAGTTATTGCAGAACATTCATCTTCAAGTGATGAATTAATCAAGAACATGTCAGTGTTTAAACAGCGACAGTAGTTGGATAATAGCCTATACCAACGAGAACTTTCAACCAATTGTTTGTTGATAAATTCCAATCGTTTTGCAAGTACATCATTCAAAACTCTCATCTCCATAAGAAAGGGCTTTAGCAATTTCATGGTCCCATCTAACCAAAACTTCTCCCGGAATATTTTCTGGGCTAATAGTCTCAATTTTTTCTAGAATCTGTAATGCGGTTTCAATAGGACGGATTACCAATAATTTCACTCTTGTAGCCAAAGTGTTTGCAGGGATTTCCTGGAAATCCGATTCAACGCTTTCAAGAAACTCGCAAACATTACAGTGCATCTGCATCATCTGCAGAAGTTGAATCTTGGAGGATTTGTAATCAAGCAAGATACTCTTTCACCTCTGCAATATCACGAGCGAGTAATGCAGATTTATTGGTGAATTCACTAGTAGTGCTCTCGATATCTTGAATAGATACGTACAGATTAGTCAGATTTTCAATACTAGCTCTGGAATCTAGTTCGCCTTTATTTTTCATTTCACTAGACTTGGATTGGATTATTTCGAGGTCGGATTTGATCTTATTTGTAGCGTTCAGAAGTTCTTTGATACCGGAATTATTTGCTTGAGTTCCAGACCCGAAATCATCTTCGATTTGTTCCAGTTTTAGTGGGTTTTCACCAACTGCATTCTGAACAGTTTCGCGATATGCTTCAATGCGGCGACCATGGCTTTCTTCTTGAGCTGATTTATTCTTAAGTTTCCGAAGGAATTCGATAGAATCGTTTAGTTGTGAGTTTTGGTCATCAACTATACGGGTTTGTGAACTGCGATCTAGGTTGATAGCAGCCCATAGAAGTATAATCGCCATTACGATTAGCAATACATTACTCATATTCATTTAATCACCTTGTTATAATTGTCCTCGTTCCCTTTTTCTTAAAATAATCATGAATTTACTAATTTTATTCCTCTGCAAAAAACCAACTTACAGTTCCGATGATGAGACTAATCCAAATAATTTCCCAGCCCATCAAAATCGCCTCACACATCAGTATCTTTCTTCCTACGGATTCGATCTGTTCCACCAATCAGAATATTTGGTCGATTACCATAATTCCCACCATAATAGTGGCGATGGAATGCATGAATTAGAGTCCCATCATCTTCACAGTGGTGGTATTTACTCTCCAAATGTGAAGTGACCATTCGACCAAGTAGGCGGCCAAATGCAAATACAGATGAGACCGTTGAATTATCTATAGCCTTGACATTTGGATTACTCATGATTATGCGCTTGGAGTGTGTTTCTACCTCTTCAGTAGATACAATCAGTACATTTGTACCTGGTTGATCTTCAGAGACTTGAACAATAATATCATCAATATCCGCACACAGACTTTCAGGAATCTTGTAAAGATTGATCAATGGTTTTTCGACACCATTTGATTTTAGTCCTACGGCAATCGATTCGATAGCTCTAGAAACGATATTACCCGTCACAGTATTACCATCTTCTTCCAAGAGTTTACTTGGTACTAGGGCATCAATTACCGTAAATCCACCAGCAGGTAGAGCTCCATTTTGGCTTGTAGCAAGGCCGCGAATCTTATCCAGAATTGCTGATGCAGTATCTTGAGGCATGGTTGGGTCTTCACCCTTAGCCAGAGTCATTATCGTCGAAGGAGTCAAGTTGATGCTTGTCGAAAGACGGATACGACGTTGCTGCTTCCAAGGGCCAAATTTGTCCTTCTTTTTAGTGTCGTGAATCGTCATGAAATTATTTTCAGTAATTGCTTCTTCACGCTTGATAGCGATTCGTTCATCGGAAATATCTCCTTGAATCAAGTCCATGTCTGGATTTCCTAGGAACATATGTCGTAGAATTGCAATAGCAGCGCGCATACGACGTGTACGAATCATACTTCGATCGAATCGATCAACCAATACGATTGGAATACCATGTAGCCTTACTCCTGCTTTGCCCCACGCTGTTCGCAGAAGAGTAGTTGCGAAGTTGGAACGATATTCTTGAATTTGAGATGAAAGGTTTTCTTTAACCCAATCTGCATTATCTAGATTGATAATTTCACAAGCATCGGCAGCAAATAAAGAACGAGGAACACTAGATGCTAGTAGTGCATATCTAGCAATCCTGGCGGTTCCACCAAGTGTGGTTTCAACAGCACCGATCTTTCCTCCAGCACGTTCAAGACCAGAAATCCACCATGCGAATTCTTGTGATAGAGCAGATACTTGATTGCCAAGACGTCCTTCAGTAAGACTTTCATCAGACTTCCCGCCACCTATATCGTTAGCCTTGTGCAAATATATCATGTGGTTTCCATGCCCGAACTTTTCTTTGTTAGCGAAACTAACTTGTAGAGCGAATAATTCACCCATCGAATTGTACAAAGCGCCCCGGAAAGTCACACCATTGACTCCCAGGTGGTCAAATGCAGAGCGATGAATTTGGTGGCCATTTTGACCTTCGATTGTTCGGCAGATAGCGGCATGATCTTGACCTCCAAGAACAGCGACTACAGCAAACTGGTAAGGGCGGCCATCATTATCAACAGGACCACGGTTAGTCGATAGTTTAGAACTGGTTTGAATTAATTCAGCAATATGCTTGGTAGCCTGAGGAATTAATCCAGTAACGCCAGAAGCAGGATCAACTCCAACCTTGTCAACAGCTCCAGTTGCAGATGTCCCAATCCAAATCGAAGCCCCATTTAGGTGCCAAGAGTTGTATCGAACATAGTCGGAGGTTGAACCAGCAGCCTCTATGAGGTCGTATTTATTTCCAACCCACTTTACAGAGTGGAAATTACCACCCATCGGAGGGGAAGTACGTGGAAATTTGAAGAATAGATTGCCTTTGATATTACTATTTCTAGCAGGGGTGATGATTTTATCAGTTACAATTGTTACAGGAGCGATTTCCTTAGGTTCCTCAATTTGAGGTTTTGAATTAATAAGTTCACTAAGAGCCTTTAGGCTCTCATCGAGTTGATTATCATTATTCATATTATTAATGGTCGTCCTTTCCAAATTCTGATTAAAATTGACCGAATTGACATTATTATTAGATTGTGCAATCGGTTGTTCAACATTAACATCAGGGCGATTATTAGTAACATCTTTAATTGGTTTTAGAATCCTATTACCTAGAATTGGTCTCTTTCGGAAAATATCTTCAGTCATTTCACTCAACTCCAATCGCACGCTTGATCATTGTAAGTTCATGTAGATACATAGCTACTTTCTTACCTTCTTCACTGACAGATTCATTTACTTCATTCAGCTTTGAAATTAATTTAGGAATCATTGAATTTATTTGTTCATATTGATTACTTTCAGTTGATTTAGACAGGTGTGAAACCTTAGTTGCAATCTCGACGATACCACGCTTCGCATCGATAATCGAATCGGATTGGTTATCGAGGACATCGGTGATTTGCCTTCCAAGGTCCTGGAATTTAGGAGCCATTTTCAGCCCAACAAGTTCGTGTTCTACTAGCTCTTCCTCTATACTATCATTGACACTTTTGTATTCATGACGCAATTCGTCCATGAGTTGATTCATGAGCATTAGATCACGTTCAAGCAATTCACGACCAATTGCATCCGCTTGTTCAAATTCATCGATACGATTATTCAAGAAACTAAATTTACGAAGAATATAGATAACGCCTGCACCAATAAATAGCGAGCCTGTAATAATAGTCTCTTCAGAAAGAGAAGTAATAATTTCTGTAATGTTCATTAATATCGCCTCTCAAATTTATTTCTGAAAATGATTTCTTGTTCGATGAAAATAATCAATGAATTGAACTTCACCATATTTTCATGATCTTTGATTCGTTGTTCCCATGTTCTGTTTGGTCTAGGGAATAGCATTGATATGATTCCTCTAAGGCCCGCTATTAGCATGCCCAAAACGAAAAATCCCCAAATTATACTTACTGGAATTAGGATAGCGTAAGCTAGTATTTCCAAAATAGGATTGCTAATATCTAACATATTATTCATTATTGCTAATCTTGTAAAATTCTGAAAATAAATCTTATATTCGCACTAAAAATTGTAATATCTTTGTTGTAATTAATCTTAGGCCGAGCAGGATTTGCAAATCCTGTCGATGTTTGTAGCAACCGATCCACACCATACACAACCAGTGAAAGATATTGATTGGGTGCAGTTTACCATTCTGTAACCACTATTACTCTCTGCAGCCTTCTTGACGTAAGAAAGCCGTTCGAGATTGCTCAACATCTCTTGGATTTCATATTTTGAGGCTTCAATTCCCCTTTCACCCAACTTGTCTGTTATTTCGTCTTGAGTATAAATCGTGTAATTCCTAACTCTCAAATCAGTTAGGAAATTAGTCAATGAAATTTTATTGTTCATGCTATTGGCCCCCATTTGAAAATATGAAAAAATTCATCAAATTACTAATTCCATTCCTAAACAACTGCAAGAATTCTAGAATCTCTTGAATATGCTCTTTCACGATAAATATCTGCAATAATGGATGCAGTTTCTTCAGGAGAACGGAATGTGTTGTCCACGTCGCAATCGGTTAAGCGAGTTATTGCACGCAATACACGAAACCGGTACGAGTGATTATTTCCAAGTTTCAATTCACGCTGGTTTTGAAATTCTCTAGTGCCTATACGCCGTAGGCGTTCATCTTCATCTACACGCAAATGAATGTTTAGCTTAGGTTTGATTAAGTCTTCAGGCCAATCCTGTATTGACAAATCTGTAATTCTAAAATTGCCTACACCCGCTTCAGCGCTTGCCCAGGATGCATAGAATCTGTCGACGATTACAGTATAAGATTCAGAGATGTTCTTGATCTCATCTGACATCATCGTCAAAGTCTTTCTAATCGCATCGGACCTTTCTTCAGTTCCATATGGCAATTCTATGGCGTTCTTTGTAGCGAACTTGATTTTACCAGATGGTGTGTAAACTATACCATTGAGTTTCTTTGCAACGATTTTTGCCACCGTTGACTTTCCAACTCCATCTAGAGCTTCGAGTACAATGACACTATTCATCTAAGGTTGTACATTTCTTTTTTTAATGATTTTTATTCAGGATATTGATATCTTTTTCAGTTTATCTTCATATAGTTCAGGCTCTATTTCAAATCGCCTAAAAAGTTGCATAATAACAGAATTGCCTCTCCTATTGTTAAATAATTTGTGTTCATATGATTTTTTTCAGTATTTTTGGAAATTCACATCTTTAGATGACACAGAAGGCTGTTAAGCGGAATGGAATCATTCCTAATGAGACTCGCTGGAACCCTTCTAGAAATGCAAAGAACTTCCTTAGTGGGAAGAAGTACTCTCTTTGTTCTGGAGATGAACAAGTTAGCCTAACTAACGGTTTCCGCCGGCCAAGTAGTGAAATATTTGATGTAATTGAATCACTAGTTTCTGATCTTAATAGTTTCAATCTCGCTAAGTTCACACGAGTAGTAGAGGTGGCTTTCGAATGTGACGGCTCCATTACAGCATCTAGCCTAAAGCAAAGAGGAAGACTAATTTCTGCAATCAAGGATGCCAATAATGGAGTGGCGGGTGGTTTCCGACGCAGTTTTGACGGCAGTTCGCTAGAAATTGGTGATGTAATTGACGGAGCATTCAAGTCTGCAATCGAATGCTCTGATGAAATGTCTACTGCAAATAGAGTTACTACTTCCCATCCTATCTTTGAACGAGATGTATCTGGCGCCTGTGATGGAATGTTCCAGGGGCGACCTGTAGAAGTAAAGAGTGTTAATTCACTATCTGAGAGTAATATTCGACGTACTCTCAATGGAAATAATCTACAATTTGCTGCATATAATTGGCTATACGGCAAGGCTCCAATTATCGTAATCGTGTCTCGTCAAAATCTCAAGATTGATGTCGTAGTGCCAACATATGACCTTGTAGAGGAAGCTATGCTTACGTGGGCTACTTGGGCAGATCAAGTCAGTGAGAGCAAGAGTTCCCGTGACGATTTCAATCACCGAGGCCGAGGAAATAAGTCAGGTAGTAATCGCGAAACAATCTCTCCCTCAGTATAATAATTTCAATATCTCCGATTATTTTCAGTTTTTTAGAAACCAACCAACTTAAGATTAACATAAACTAATTAGTGAAATAGTCTCAGGAATATATACGGTGATTGCAATGACTTCAGAAAACAGATACCTTTGGCAAAAGCAAACCGAAGATGCAATGTTTTCCCGTAGCATTCGTAGTGACCTCATGGACGAAGAAGACATGGAAGATTCACTAGCGGACCAGAGATTAGCATCTTTACTAGCAGGTGAAACTGTGGACTTCTCTGCTCCACTGCTCCAGACTTCCGAAACTAAGGTAATGCAAATAGATGAGATAAATTCGCGATTCTCTAGCCTAGTTACAGAAATTTCTGAAAAAGTAAGAATTGCTCTAGAACAGGCAGCAACTGAATCCAAATATATCAAAGCGGATGTTGCATGGAAATCAATATCTGTGTATGACCGAGCCGGCAAGTGTCCAAATTGTTCAGAGTTCTTCCCTATGAATAATCTTTCAAATAACAAGAAGTTAGTCAAAGAAGTTAACAAAGAATGGAAAGCATTAGCTAGCACTTACGGAATCAAACTAGATCCAACTAATAGATTATTCACCAAAGGTGAGAAAAGTGGAAAGATTGAACCTTCCTGGGATATTTTCAGAAACAGACTTGA
>CASICT010000031.1 GCA_949373265.1 Candidatus Poseidoniaceae archaeon
GGTGAAATATTCCCATGACCGGTTGGCCATGATCTATCATATCTCCATGTAATTCCAGTAATTTACGTTCTTTACGCGGACACAAGAGCATTACTTCGAAGCGGGCAGCATCTCTATCCCAGATTTCGCCCCATCGAGAATTGGCTTCATCCTTCAATTGTTGGAAAGTCATATTTGGAATCATTGCTGTAACGCCCATGCAACCACCAAGACAGCGAAGAGTGGTTGACTATTTGGTGATGTAGGATTCCTGAATGGCAAATTCTGCCAATAAAATAACTCCGCCAGCAGCTCCGCGAATTGTGTTATGTGAAAGGGCATCAAAGCGAATAATATTACCTTCAACACGTATATTTCCGACTGTAGTAGTCATTCCACGCCCTGCCCATAAGTGGTCCTCTCTGTTTGGAGATTCATCGATTATGACGTTAACTTCTCTAGGAGATGATGGAAGAATCAGTCTTGGAATATCCATCATCCTGCTTACCTCTTCAACTGTAGTAGAACGACTTACTTCAACACCACATGATACAAAATGGCCATCTTTGTGAGGAACTCGGTTACATGATGCATTGACTGGAATTTCAAGATTCAATAGATGTTTCAGTTCAGCAATCAACTTTTCTTCTTCACCAGGGATGAATGGATTAACATCTCCTGCTAAGGCCGATTCATCGAATAATAATCTCCAGCCAGCACCTGACAAGGCTTGGCGTGTATGGATTGTTACCGATTTAATTCCAAGTGGTACCAATCCCTTAATCGGCATTACAACTGGTATGACAGTACAATTCGTTGCACAAGCATGACCTTCGTATGCTTGCATTGCTTCAGGGTTTATTTCAGGAATAACCAGTGGGACTCCAGCAACCCTTCGGAAAGCACTCGAATTTGAAAACACATGAATTCCTCTCGCAACAAGAGATGGCTCAACAATTTCTGCAACATTACTGGGTAGGGCAGAAAATGCAATATCAACATCTGGGATATCACTCATCGAGCAAACTAATATGTCATAATCTGGACGTTGTGAATCCAATCGCCATTCAATCTCTTCAAACATCAGGCCTACATGTTTTGGAGACCCAGCAATCGCTTCGACTTGGAAAAATGGATGATTGTAAAGCAATTCTTGAAGTCGTTGACCAACCAGGCCACTCGCTCCAAGAATAGCGACACTATAGCTGCTCATCCTTTCTCCTCATGAGGTGTGGGGAAGATTCTCCTTATGATGAGTTTCCTTGCAATAGAACTACCATCTTTGATGCTACCTAACTTTGCATCTCCTACTCTCTTTGAATAACTGATTGGAACTTGCCTAATTGGAATATTTTGATCAACACAAGAAGTGTACATTTCTGCTTCGATTTCAAATCTCATACTATTGAGTTTCAGTCTCTTGATTGCGTCTCTAGAAAATACCCAAAATCCAGAGCATAAATCATTGATCGGGATTCCGTGTAGGGCGACTGCAAGCCAAGTAAGCAGATGATTTCCAATCCAATTTGTGCTCGTCATCGCTTGAGGTTCAAGGTTTCCGTTTAACCGGTCTCCAATTACAATACCTGATTTTGGTAATGACGATACTAATCTTGGGATTTCTTCAGGGAAATATGTTCCATCAGAATCTAGCATAACCAAGATATCATCTCCATATTCGATGAATTTCTTGAATGCTTGGCGGATACCTGCGCCTTTACCATTGCCCCATTGCTTAATCACCGAGCAACCGAGTTCCTCCGCAATATTCACTGTGTTGTCTGTTGAGCCACCATCGACAATTATGACTCTTATTTCATAGCCTCGAACCTTCAATTCCTCGAATGGAATTCGTGAATATACATCGGCTAAAGCCCCCTCTTCATCGAGAGTGGGTAGCATGATGAATATACTTGGCACATTGTCTGTGCCTATGGCTTAACAGTCAAGTCTTTCGCTAATTATCGTGCGATAGAGATGATTTCTACCCAATGAACTCTAATTCCGGTTTCATCGATTATTGAATCACCTCTACCAGATGCACCCAGAGGATTAATCCAATATATGGAATTGACTCTCTATGCTGAATTACAAATCCTCCATTACCTGCAAAAGTGCATGAATTGTACCAACCAGAACCTTCGAAAATCATTCCATTGACCTCTGCCTTTACATTTCCAACAAACTCTACCATGACGCATATTTGGTATGCTTCAGTATCATTGACTGCAAAACTATGCTTACCTTCTGTAAGGTACAACTTTTCATTTCCAAGATTGAAAGGATCACTATTTCTCTGTGAGTGCCAAGGGTCTAGCCTCATGTTCTCACCTTTTATGGGTTGGAAATCTGATATCATTCCATCATCTTCGAGAATATACATTGTAGATGCTCCACTCGACCAAAGTTTCTCCCAGTGCGTTGAAGCCTGGATGTGTTGCATCATTACACCTTTTGGTGATGCGATGGCATGAGTAATACCTAACTCTTGTAATTTTGAAATGTCATCATTTTTGATAGCGGTTGTTGCAGTGTTCTGAATTGAAAATTCTTGTTTGAGAATTCCTAATGTTGGTATTGAGGTTGTACCGATATGTTCTGGTATCGAATAAACATGGCCCCAATGTTCATTCTCAGTATATACAATAGAGTCTTCAGGAAGATTGTCTAATAATTGAATCAAGATATCATCACCATAGGAAGAAACATGCAATTCATCATGTTCTGCAAGTTCGGTTAGAGCACTGTGAGCAATTCCGCATAAGAGTAGTGTTACAATCATAACAGCCCGTCCTCCCTTCTGAAGACATACCACCTTCAATGCGTGATAGCCTCATACCAACAAGTGTAGCTAATGGGATGTGGAATGCATGCATACTCATAGAATACAAGGCATATGACATCATTGAAAGTAATGTGAATCCTGTAAAACCATCAAACAAATGTATGGAGGACAGTGACCAATTAAGACCTAGCCAAATGATAAGGATACGGGCTGGTTTGTCATTACGAAGTGTCCATGCAGACCACAATCCAAGTGGCAATAGCAGTCCTGAATAAATCGCCATCGGCGCTCCACCTTGCCATCCGTACTCTGCGAAAACAGCCTTGCCATCAAATGCGGGGGCGAATATCAAAATTGCAAAAACTATTGCAATAATTAAAATGACAGATTGTATTTTGTCTGTTAGACTAATCTGGTCACTTTTACTAACAAGCATTTTTGCAAAAACTAATGTTGCAAGATAAATAAGTCCAGTTGGATGAATCATTGCAACAATTAATGCTGTTATCGCTACTACTCCCCATCGTAATTTTGTCGAGAACATTGTAAGGATAATAACCAATCCCAATTGACTTGCCACTGTTGGATAACCTGAATCTAGGTTTTTAGCGAATAAAGCCGGAGCCATTAGCATAGCCATAATCGTCCAGTGGCCACATCCCATTTTCTCTCCAATAGCGGCAATGCCAAGTAACAATGCGATGAAGCAAAAAGTTCCAAGCAGAAACACTGCCATGTGTGGCGAGCCTCCCATCCAAGCGGCTAGCATTGGAAATGCAGGGGGATATACCCACTCTCCAATTGAGGGTTCAGTTAAACTAAATGCGCCATTTCTTGATATTGAATCTGTTAATGCGGAGAATCCAATCCAGTCCACACCCATTGGAGACCCATATGAAAGTGGAGTAATTGCTATTATGAAGGCAATTATTGTAAATATCCAAAACCATGGTGTGCGTTGAATTCTATTCTTAACAAATATTGGTTGTAGTTCGACTCTAATTGAAATAAATGCGATTATATTTGCTAATACTAACAAAGTAGTTAGGGTTTCAAGAGACCAGTTTAGTAGAAATGATAATCCCGAAATCCCGAGGCAGGCCAATAGTCCAAATGCTGGCATAAGCAAGAGGTGGCGCTTCATGTCTCCGTCTTTGTCCAGTCTTCTAGCAATCGCAATGCCAGGTAGAATTGCGACCACTAATCCCAGAGACATTACCACCGCCTTTCTCATCTGGGTTTCAAACCTATTTGCGAAGGATGATGAATTAGAGCCGTTTCCGTTATCTTATGGCAGAAGTCATCAGACTCCCTGAAGAGTACTGGGTTTTTGATTTTACTAAGGGAGAAGACCCCGATTTCGAATGCCCATTTTCTTATCAAATAGGCCGCTACGATGAAGTTAGACCAGGTATGTATACTCATGAATTATTCGAAGGTACTCGCGATTTGCATGTTGGGATAGATATCGGCGCTCCAGTCGGCGAGCCAATATATGCATTCGGGGACGGGGTTGTTCACTCTAAGGGAGTGAATGGGGAGCCAGGGTCTTATGGTCCAACAATTATCATTCAACATGAAATCGAAGGGCGTCCTATATGGGCACTTTATGGTCACCTTTCAATGGAGTCTTTGGATATGGTAGAGGTAGGTGGGCCTATTGATGAAGGCCAAGTTATTGCAACTGTAGGTGACAAAAGTGTGAATGGAGGATGGGAGCCTCACCTTCATTTCCAACTTTCTTGGGATGAACCTGCTGGAAATGATATGCCCGGAGTAGTATCACAAGACGATAGAGATTGGGCGCTGGAAAAATATCCCGACCCGAGAATGGTTCTAGGTCCGATTTATTGATTGATCTGAGTTAAGAATTCCTTTAGCGAGATAATTGGTTCAATCGCAGATGGGTCTTTGCCATGAAGTAGAGCTAAAGCAATTGATAACCAGTCCATCATTATACAAAGATGAAGCAAACTCTCGAGTAATGATTCCCCATCTCCATGAATTCTCCATGCAAGTTCAGTTGGACAATTTGAAACAAACCAATCCATCCTCTGAATTACTCTAGAATGCATTCCATCCCATGAAAGTAACAACAAAGCTTGATTTTCTGATTCTGGGTCTTGGTCATCTCCGACCCCTCCCCAAGCAACAGATTCGTTATGATTCATTTCAGGGAATGCACCAATTCTTGCAAATCTTGCAGCATTTTCATTCAATTGATTCTTAAATCGATTGATGGCGGGCATCAATTCATCTGGACCAAGTATTGCGATCGGATTTTCCATCATGTTGAGTGCTAAACTTGCGACATCTCCTTCAGGATGCAATGTAATGTCATTGTCACTAATCGATTGCTGTAAACGTATTAGCGTTTCATCTGTAATCTCGGATTGAAGGATGCCAATTTCTAACATCAGAGATAATTGTCGTGAAAATATGTGGCCAAATGCAGAACGAGGTGGTTGTCCCCCTGGGCATGAAATTAGGTACATTGAATCTGACAATTCGCACATACCCGATAGAATTCCACCACTTGAAATAACCACAATAGTTGCATCTTGACTCATTGCCTGTTCACAAGCTGACAATGTTTCTTCGGTATTGCCTGAGTAGGATGTTGCAACTACAAGCCAGTCTTGAGTCCACCAGTTTGGTAAGTCATATCCGCGATGACATCTGATAGGAACAGCCCCTTCATAATCTGCTAATGTAGAAATGAAATCTCCCGAAGCAGCAGAGCCGCCCATTCCAATGAATAATACTCCAGACCAACCCTTGTCGATCTCTGATAACCAAGGTAGCAGTTCCCTGTTTGTACTTTTAAGACCAATTTTTATGTCTTCGACAAATGAACGTGTTAATCCGATCATATCTTCTGAGTCTAGAGCAGATGCAAGTCGAATCATACCTTCATCCATATCATTCACCATCCATCCCTAGACGAGGTAGGCAAATCCATTCGTCATCGATCTTTGCTAGCATCAACTTTCTTCCAGGCTCATGCTCGAAGGGTAATCTTACTGCGGTCATTTTCCAGTTATTGGGATCTAAAAATTCAGCAACTGAAGAATCTTCACTTATTGAATCAAGATACACAAAGTCCTTCCTTTGGGAAACAACATTTGCCACTTCTAGGTCTCTCCAAGTCGCACCAGTACGTTCTCTTTTCACGACCTTCTCAACAATTGCACCATCCCCTGACCAATTGGATGGTCTCCATAATTCCCCTCGCCAGCGAATGACATCACCTAATGCGTACCCTGGCTTGCGATAAAGTAGGGTAAGTCTTGTTAGGTCTGCACCATCTTTGCGACCTACTACAGATGTTGTAGCAGTAACCTGTCCTCCATGTTTGGAGATTAGGTGGCGACCCCACGATCTAGCTAGAGCCTTAGAGCCAAGTACAACATCATAACCTCCAGTGACTGGACCTTCGCTTGTGATGAAAAACATCGGGTCATCGGGCATATCGGTCATAACGTCATCTAAGGTAGCCCTCAGTAATTGAAATTCTTCGTCGGATAATCTGCGAGCACTTGAACGAATTTGGACGGTGGCTTCGAAATAATTACCTGCTCTTCTTGCACATGTTAGGCAAACACCATTCGACATTCTGGCTCTCATAGTATGCTTTTCATTATACGAAAGGCCGTCGATTACACCTTCGACTTCGAGGTGTATCATTGTGTGTCTGCCATCGACTTCACGAGCGACTAGCCCTAATTCTAAGTCTTCAATATTGCTATGAAATTCAACATTTCGTTGAACTAATTCATGCCATAAATCTTCTGAAGGAACATCACTCCATTTACCTTGGAAATCAATTATTCCACATCGGGCACAGCGTGTCCATGGGACATTTTTTGGAACTTTTACTAAAGTGACTCTGTCACGAGTACACTTCTCGCACATGCGGTCACTAAACAACGGAGGTTCCGCCCCACAAATAAGACAAAAATCACCTCCAAGATCCATATAATCACCAGCGTACGCATTACTCTGATTCTTCATTGGCTAAAGCCTTCTCCAATGAATTAATCTTCGCTTCTAGGGATTTGGAGCGTGCGAATACAGTCCAAGTCCAAAGTGCAAGAGCGCCGATCATGCCAAGATATGCAGCAACTAGGTATGATTGACCACTCATCTTGAACCCTCCTCAAAACGAACTTGTAGGTCTTCAAGATGCATCTCCAATTTCGTCAGCCTCATGCCTGCCATAATGTGGCCTATGATAAGTACGGTGAAAGAAATTGCACCGATTAGTAGTACTGTACCCATGTCGGAGTTAAGCGAGCCATCGGAAGTCGCAATTACCGGTCCCGGGTGTCGAATTTGCCAAAGCCTTGTTGCAATGTAAGTAATTGGAACGAGTATGAAGCCGTACATACCAAAGGCAGCAAATGTATCTCTGGTTTCAATTCCATCTGGTTGTGAGCGCCTTCCAAGTACAAGATAGAGCGAGAGTAGAGTTAACATAGCGAAGGTATTGAGTCTAATATCTGTCCAATCCCAAGGGACTCCCCATTCAGCAGCACCCCAAATGCAACCCGACCAAACACACATCAATCCTGTCGCTAAACTCGCTTCACTACTGGCTACATGTAATCTCCATGCCCATTCTGTTCTTTTGAAAAACCAAAAAACCGAGCCTACAAATAAAGCGCCAAAGGCAATCATAGCAGCCCATGCACTTGGAACATGCCAGTAGAATATGCGCTGAGCATCCGGTGCACGAAATGCATCTATGGATACAGAAGGAGCCCATTCCATTCCTAGCCAGAATGTTAAGCCAATCCCAAAGAGTCCCGCCATTGCTAGCGCCTCCCCTCTGATGTTCATATTAGTGGCCCGTCGGGCTTCCACCTTCAATGTTCATGCTGATAGGGTGTCAACAACTAACGCCCATGGCAGTAATAGAATCGGTGTCAATAAGCGAACCATTACCGCATTCGGTCTTGATAATCGCAAGGTCGCATGGCTAAGTAATCCAACAATCATTTCAGTAACCATACCTAATATCGCACCTGCGATTATCAGTTGAGGATCTAATTCACCCGTTATCGAAGATGCTAGTGCAGTGATAATAGAACAAATTACGAATGAATGTAGTAATGCGTGCTGTGGGAATGCAGATCTGGTATTCCACCAAGCAAATGCTCTATTCTCTAATGACAATCTATGCATCGGGTTGCCACATAGCCCTACAGTTAGGGCTGGAGCAAGAATGAATGCTGTAAGTGTTCGACCTTCCAATTGTGCCGGGTCAAGAAGTGCTAGCATAGCGCCCAAGGTAAGTAATCCTGCAATTCCATTATTTCCGAATCCAGCCATGGTTCGCAAATTTATACGGTGCCCAACATTTGATTTCTTGACAGTTCCCTTTTCGATTAAATCGAATTTACCTATAGAAGGTTCACCCTTTTTTTCCTCGAATGGAAATTGAATAATTCTGTCAGCTGAAGAAATAACTCTAGAGTCATGACTGGCCACTAATATCGCATGTCCACCATCAGCTAGATCTCGTAGATTCGCACAAAGTCGCTCTACTGAATCATCATCTAAGCCACTGTCTGGTTCATCGAGTAAAACCGCTACTGGCTCAGAAGAAATCATAGCAGGAATAAGGCCGCATAATAGTGCCAAACGTCTTCTTTGACCTCCTGAAAGCATTGCAACCCTATCATGAATTCTATGGTCAAGACCCCATTTCGCCAAAAGTGTTGAAACATCAAAATTATATCCTGCTGCATCTAGAATTCGTTCTCCAACTAATTCATCACCCATGATACAATCATCTTGTAAACAAAGGCCAAAATTTGTCCGGCCTCTTCTTCCTTCAGAATCACGAATTAATTGGCCGGAGATTTCACAAGAACCATTTTCCATTGAAATTAGCCCAGCTGCTGTTTCAATAACTGTAGATTTCCCACAACCATTTTCTCCAGATAAGCATACAACTTGACCGCTGTCTACCGAAAGAGACCACTTGTCAAGTACCTGAGAACGCCCTCGGCGTACGGTAACCTCAGACAGTCTGATGATTCCCATCAGAACTTGCGAACGACCGCATTGGCTTCAAGCCGCCGCCTCCTCCGCCCTAACATGGAGGAGGTATTATTCGTACTTTGGATAGTCGCGATTGTTGGTCCTCTTGCTTGGGCTTGGTACCATAAAGCATCAATTGCAATGGGTATGACCCTCTCTTTATTATTCGGTTACATTGTACAGTTAAGTTGGAACTGGCTACTGGATGGCCAACAATTAACCGAACTCTATCTTCGATTATTAATGATCCCTGTTTTGGTAGAGGATGGGCATTTCCACACACTGATTACTAGCGGTTTTTTACATTCGTGGAATGACCCATTGCACGTACTTGGAAATATCATCATTATCGCCCTAGTTGGCATACCTCTTGAAGAGAGATTAGGAAGGGGGAGATGGCTTGCTTCATACACCATTGGATTATTGGGCGGTTCTATCGCTTGGACAATCGCAAATAGTGGTTCGACCACTCCAGCCTTAGGTGCCTCAGGTGCTGCTTTTGGAATCTTAGGGGCTTATCTTTGTGGATGGCCAAAAGATGAAGTGTTTTTCCCATTTATTTTGATAAGAAAATGGCCTGTTCAATTCATAGCTTTACTGTACTTTGGGCTCGAGATAGTTAAGGCGTGGCAAGTGTATGGATTATCCGAGATTTCACACGTAGCACACATGGCTCATTTAGGAGGATTTATCCTCGCTTATGCAGCATTACCGGTTTTGAAGAAAGGCATCGAATGGGAAGGCGAAGTCGAGTTAATTGTAATCGACAACGAAAATCCATTTGAAGGCGTAGATAATCTTGTGAAGCGTCTTCTCGAAGAGGGAGATGAAAAAGAGACCAGACAGGCCTGGTTAGAAGAAATTGCAGATAGGGCAAAATGTCCTGTTTGCGGAGGCGAACTTCATCTGAAACGGATGAGAATTAGGTGTGTTGCCGCAGCATCTCATGTAGCATGGCCATGAGTCCCGTAGGGACTCGAAATCACCCAAGGTTCATGTGTTAAGCAAACCGCCCGTAGGGCGTGATGGCATCATGAGAGACGTTAAGGCGCTATTATTGGTCACTATATTTCTCATTGCAGACCTTTCTGCATTAGCATCAGCATCTCCCGTATCTGATGAGGTCATAATCGAAGAAATGGATGACAGGATGCCATTGCGTGGTGACAAAATCGCATCAGAGGATTACGGCTGGTGGTTTTCATATGGCCCAGATTCTAACTTTGATGGGATGGATGACAGGCTCGAGAAAGTAATCGCCGGGGAAGAATCTGTTTCAACAACCGCTATTATCGGTGCTGATGGTCGAAAAACAGTCGCTATCGTTGTCGACTTTGCTTGGCACCCAGGTCAAGAAGAGACTGAAAATTTAGTTGCAATTCTACGCAGCCATGGTTGGGATGCTAAAGATTCATGGTTCCAAATTATGGATTCAATTGACTCAATAGTGGTTGACCATGTACCAGTTAGTTCACTATTGGAAATTCAATCTTTAGAGTCGGTAGTTGTAATTGAAATGCAAAATGTGATTGGTTCAACTCTTGAGAATGCTAACGCAGCAACTCGTATCAGGCCATCTGATGTTTACTCAGGAACCGTTTATGACCGTGGTTATGATGGCGAAGGGATTGTTATTGCAGTACTTGATAGTGGTGTGGACAATGAACATCGTTCACTAAATGATTTTGATGATGTTGATGACGAACCTGATTTGGATGCTAACTCGTATAATGACCAAAAATGGGTTGGAGGATACGATGCAACATCTCAAGCATCTAATCCAGATGGTTCACAAGACCCTGATGACGGCCAAGGTCATGGAACCCACGTTGCAGGAATCGCTTTGGGTACTGGAGATTCATCTCAAGTTCACATGGGTGGAGCGCCTGGTGCTTTCCTTGTCGATGTCAAGGTATTGACAGATAGTGGCGGAACCAATTCACAAAATTCGCTCAATGGTATACAGTGGATGATCAACAATAAGGATACTGACTGGGGCAATGGTGCAAAAGGAATTCACATCGGGCAGATGTCATTTGGCTCAATTGGAACTCCTCTAAATCCAGATGATTCCGGAGACAATGGGACCGGCGCAGAATCACGCCTTGTAAACAATGCAACATACGATCAGGGCATCGCTTGTATTATTGCTGCAGGAAATGATGGAAAACGTCGTATTGCATCTCCGGGAAGTGCAGATGGTGCAATTACAGTAGCCTCTGCAGATGATTCAGATTCAATTAATAGAACAGATGATTTCATGGCATCTTATTCTAACTCTGGTCCACGAGATAGTGACAATGATGAAGATGATTGGGATGAATTAAAACCAGATATTACCGCATTTGGTAGCGGAATATATTCTGCATCTGCCGCTACAGGGACGTCTTTACCAGGTACGCCACGGCCGATGGCAGACAATTCTTATGAGTCAAAAGATGGTACTTCTATGGCAACACCACTCGTTTCAGGTGTAGTTGCATTGATGCTACAGGCAGATTCAGATTTGACTCCACAAGAAATCAAAGATATTCTACGCAATTCAAGTGAGGTGAGAGGTAGCCCTTCCGAATCTGGAGTCTCAGACCGCTGGAACAATGAGTGGGGATTCGGTTCACTAGATGCATCCTGTGCTGTCGATACAGTTCTTGAGAGGAAATGTACTCCTCTAACAAGCGGTGGTGGCGGCGTAATTGTGCCTCCAGCTAATGACACTTCAGAAGGAGTTACAATTTCAAATTTAGTTAACGGAACTTGGTTTACGGCTGGAGATATTATCCGAATCGAAGGTGGAATCGTAAACGACAGTGGTCCATGGAATCAAATAGACATCCGTATAACTCAGTATCTCGACGACTTTGAAGAAGAGATATTACTCGACTGGACAGCAGTTGGTGGTGAAATTGATTCTTGGTATCTCGATGTATTATTCAAGGATGATTGGTTCGACGATGAAGAATTGAATGTTATTCTCGAAGTCAAAGCAGTCGGTGATGACGAGTTGGTGTCCAGTGATTTGAGATGGGGTAACATTGGAAGAATGGTGGTTTCATTCGGTTCACCATCTTCAGGTTCTACATTGACAGACACAGTAAGTTTCAGCGGTTCAGCACAAGGGATTGAGCCAAGTCACCTATTGTATCGCATTAATTCAGAGGAATGGGAAAATGCCCATTCATTCGATGATACCGATTATGGAGTTCAAGATTGGTCATTCACTTGGGACTCAACTGAGATCAATGATGGTTCACACAAGGTGTCCATTAAACTAGTAAATGTTAGCGGTGCAGAATCTGAAATAGTTCGCAGAACTTTCACTATCGACAATCAGCCAGCAGCACCTGAATTGAGATTCCAAGGAGTTGTCCAGATATTAGATCAAGATTTACCAGCGAATACTGCTGTTGCGGGTACTATTCTTGAAGTACATTTCAGTGTAGTAAATACGGGCGATGAAGATGCAACAGACCTTCATTTGCAACTAAGTGCTCCCGGCTCAGATTCCAGCACTTATCCAAATGAAGGTAAGATTCCTAGATTAGGACAAGGTGAAACAATTTCTGTGATTTTGTGGTGGTGGGCTACAGAAGCAGGAGTGCATGATGTAACTATTGAAATCGATCCAAATGGATTGATGAATGACGATACAAGCGACAATCAATACACCTTTGAATTTGAAATAGAAGAGAGGCCAATAGAGCCGATGCTACGGTTTTTGACCAGTTCAGTTTCAACATTTGCTTCGATTCCATCACCTAGCTCGAATAGTGACTCTCCTATACCTTACACAATCAGT
>CASICT010000032.1 GCA_949373265.1 Candidatus Poseidoniaceae archaeon
CCAGGGAAACCTAAGTCCACTGGAACGCCACCGACTGTTGATATCAACCCGGACATGATTAGTTGATTTCCAATTGGAGGGGTTGGCCAAGATGCCTTTTTCCAGTCTTTCTTTCCTAGCTTAATGGTTTTCAAATCCTTACGAACTACCCATGAATTAGCATACCAAGAATGCTCTTTCATAATGTTTTTAGATACATCAGGGGCAGCAATAACATTGTGATTATTCACCCAATTAGTTTCAAATTTCCCGCCCATCGTATCTGCCCAGACCAATCCTGTAGATTCTTCTTCAGGCATCTTCATCTCACCTTCAGATGCTAGGTAAATGGCTAATCTCCTGAGGTGAGGGTGGCGAGGATGTAACTTCATTGTCTTCACTACGATATTTGCAGCACTAGCAATCATTCCTTTATCCAAATACAGGAGAGCACGAGCAGTTTGACCATGAGGCCATTCGAACATATCAATTTCATTTTTATCGGCCCATGCCTCTAATTTGTCAAGAGCGATATCTGATTGAGACCAAACTCTTAATCTAGCGATTTCACCTAGTATGTGCCGCTTTGAGGCAGGGTTGTTTTTCCATACTAAATCACCGGCAGGGACTCCATCACGGTATCTTTTCATCAAATCAATGTTGAGTTTAGTCAAAGGATCTAATCTTAGCATTAACATAATGTTATTTGGGATTTTAATTGAAGGATTCAATACAGAACAAACCCATCGCAATCTTGCAGATTCAATATCTTCGGTTTGTAGGAGTTTTAGCCTAGGAATCGCTTCAGGAATATCCCTTTGTGCAAGTGATGATGCTGCAAGAATTAAACGAGCGATTTCTCCTGTTCGTCCGGCCCTAAGTGCGAGGAACGAAAGTGCAACCTGTTCAGCCTCATCCCATCTACCTAATCCCATCAACAATTCCATATTCGCCTCAGTGCGTCTAACGAGGGACAAACCTTCGATCATTTCTTCACCATGGTCTTCATGCAATAGATCCATTTTATCCATCGCCTTAGACCATTCATCAGCGGCTATCAAATCGCTAAATGCTTCACCTTTACGGTAAATCATTCCTTCGATTGCTTCTAATTGAATTCGATTTTGGTTAGCCATTGCATCAAATGTAATGTCATCCAGATGTTGACCAGTTCGCCTTGATAGTAGCCAAATTCCTAGGAATGTAATTTGGCCTCCAGATGCTAACATCCATGTCAGTTCTTCTAAAGCATTTTTACGGACAATTTGGCAAATCGAATCTTGCCAAGTTCCACATTCTGCACCTTGTGGAAGATATTGCGAGTCCCAGAATGTTAGCATAGCCAAGGCTAGTAACAGCATAGACTGACCGGCAAAACCTGTGAAACAGAAATTCAGGACCTTTGCCTGTTGACTCTTCTCACTTCGTAATAACCTTGAATCTGCAAGACGAATTCCACCTTTTCCCGAAACATCAGCAACATCTAAGAATAGAATTCTTGCAACTTCATAAACAAACAAGAATCCAACAACTGCTACGTTCAGTAATAGGAATAATAGAACAATTGTTACCAATGGAACTCTGATACCTGCTTCAGAAATATTTGAAAATAACTCAATCGCAAAGAAACCTAAGACTCCACCTTCTTCCATTATAGTGGATTGAGGCCTGTATTCTGGCAAGTCTAGAACTCTTTGAGTATGTTCAAACATCGTTGGATCAATTGCTAAAAGTATCAACGAAACCAGTGTATTAAAGGCAATAAATGGCATTACTGCAGTATTTAGCCAGACCAAGGTTGCGATAAACTGCTTTCTTGCTCTTGGTTTGTAGGGGTAAAATGCCGAAGGCTCACCTCTTGATAATTGCTTACTGGATTCAACTAAAGCAGTCCATGAAGAGCCCATTACGCGACCATATGCGATAAATCCTGGAGAAAATGCTAGAAGGCCGGTAAGTGCTAATTTACGGTCCAATGAAATATCTGCTAACCCCATAATGTACCATAGCATCAATAGTGCTGTGAACCAAATAATAGTGATGTTAATTCCTACTCCACTACGAAATGTGCTTGTTCCTTGTAAAGTGGTTCGCTTCCCCCCAGTTCTGGTGATTAATTGTGTACTCATCGATACACCTGTAGATATCATTGCTGGAATACTAATCAAAACGAGGGCTGAGGCAAGCGAAAACATGTGTAGCCCCTCTGTCCATTCTAATTGATAAAATAGCCATTCTACAGCAAGTAGAATCGCTCCTGTAAGAGCCATCACATAGACGGTTAGACCATTACGCATACCTGGGGCCTTCAACAAGTCGCGAGCCTCAATATTATTCGCGGTAACCGTGTGAACTTCATACCTCATCGGCCCTGTTGGAAATGCAACCTGTAGGCCAGAAAGTCCTCTGGGAATGAGTTTCTCTTGAAATAAATACGCTAGTAATCCCGATAATGTAATGGCTACAAAAACCATAGCATCGAAGTCACTTACGAGTTTTATTCCCATAGTGTAGCCTCAATCATTCTGCGGTGGTACAAGCGAGAGAGTAGGTGTTTTAGAATTGATTTCCTCTAACAGTTCAGAAAGGAATGTCTCGAATCCAACCCCTGCTCTCTGGTCACCATTTCTAGCTCTAATTGACACTGTATTGTTCGAAGTTTCATCATCACCTAGAATTAACATGTAAGCCGGCTGAAATTTCCTATGCATTCGAATCTTCTTTCCAATTGTGTTATCGCTATCATCTAACTCAACTCGAACTCCTGCGGATTTTAGTTTATCATTAATTTCTCTACCATAATCTACTTGTTTCTCAGATATAGTTAGTATATGGATTTGAGTTGGTGCTAGCCATGTCGGGAATTTTCCAGCAAAGTGTTCAATCAATACTCCACAGAACCTTTCCATCGAGCCAAATGGGGCGCGATGAATCATTACAGGTCGATGCATTTCTCCATCACTTCCTTTGTATTGTAATTCAAACCTTTCAGGGAGATTGTAATCCACTTGAACAGTGCCTAGTTGCCATTCACGACCGATTACATCCTTGACAATGAAATCGATTTTCGGTCCATAGAAAGCCGCTTCACCTGGCTCTTCGGACCAATTAATATCCAGACTACTTGCTGCACTCCTACATGCATCTTCAGCAAGGTCCCACTTTTCACTCGCTCCAACATACTTGCTTGAATCAGTATCACGTAGGCCTACTCGGACTCGATAGTCGCTCATTCCTAAGGCCTCAAAGATAACTTCAACCAGTTCAATACAGCCTAGCACTTCCTTGGCTATTTGGTCTTCAGTAACGAATAGATGCGCATCATCTTGAGTAAATCCACGCACTCTAGTCATTCCAGAGATTTCTCCCGACTGTTCCCATCGATATACAGTACCAAACTCTGCTAGCCTTAACGGCAAATCTCGATAAGAGCGTGCCTGTGATGAATAAATCTTGATGTGGTGAGGACAGTTCATTGGTTTCAGCATGTATCCGTCAATATCACCTGCAGCCATCATGTTGGATAATTCTCCGCATGTACAGCCTTCACTCGCTAATTTAACCATCATATCTTTCTCGACAAGAGGTGGATATTGTGAATCCTGATAATATGGGAAGTGGCCACTGGTCCGATACAAGTCCAATTTACCGATATGTGGAGTGTAAACCTGCTGATATCCCTGCCTTGTTAGATGTTCAGATATGAAATTCTGCAAACAAGTACGGATTGTAGCACCTCTCGGCGTCCACAGAATCAATCCCTGTCCAACATCTTCGTCCACATGGAATAATTGCAAATCCTTGCCTAGTTTTCTGTGATCTCTTTTCTTTGCTTCTTCAATCGAAGTCATGGTTGCCTTTAGAGCATCCTTAGTTGGTTCAATAATTCCATAGATGCGGGTTAACTGTTCTCTGCTCTGATCTCCTCGCCAAAAAGCCGAAGAGACAGATGTTAGTCGAACATGCATTAGTTTAGCAGTCGAGTGTACGTGTGGACCAAGACAGAGGTCATACCATTCTCCTTGCTGGTAAATCGTAGATCCATCGCCGTCTTCCAATTTGTCATTGATTATTTCCAACTTATACGGATTTGATGCAAACTTTTCTTCTAATTCAGTCTCACTGCATTCAATTCTGTCTATCGTTAAATTTCGACGAGCGATTTCATGCATCTTCTTCTGAACCGCTTTCAGTTCTGATTCCCCGAAATCATTCAGGTCTGCAAAGTCATAGTAAAACCCACGATCAATGGCAGGACCTATTGTCGGTTTAGCATCTGGATAGAGTGATGTTACCGCTTGGGCCAAAAGATGTGCAGCACTATGGCGGAGGATGTGAATTCCGTCATGTTCGAACCCAGAAATCCCTTCTACAGTGCAATCTTCTTCAAGAATCGTAGAGAAGTCTTTGCCTAATCCATCGACCATTGCAGCGACGCAGTCATGCTTACGCCCCTCAATATCTATTACGATTTCACCTGCGGTGATGCCGGATGTATATTCGTTGATTGTACCATCTGGTAGTGTGACAGATATCATCGACATAGGTTGTCTCCGCCCCCTACGGGGGCGCTACTACACTTCACCTTAGTGCTAAAAATAATGAGTGCTAGCCGTTCTTTTTACTGTTACAGAAATGCCAGATTACCATTCAACGTCGAAATCATCGCCTTCCTTTGATGAAGGTTCAGCAACGACTTCTACCTGCTTTTTTTCTTCAACCACTTTGCGGTTTGAAACCATTTTTATTTCGGTTCTTTTCTCAACAATATCTCTTTGTCCGCGAAAAGCAGGTCCATCGTGAGTTTTGGTATCCTTCTGTTCTTTGGTAGCCGGTTCTTTCTTCTCTTCCTTGAGTTGTTTAGCCCAAGCACCTCCGAAACTCAATTCGTCAGTCCGCCTCTCCATGACACCTCGTTGTAAGAACAGATACATAATCGGTTTGATGTATCGTGAACATCTGGAGTGACATATGCGCCTAGCCGTCATCGTCAACCCTGATGCCGGACTTGGCGGTAGACTTGGATTCAAGGGTAGTGATGGACGGGCTGCTGAAGCAAGGGCTGCAGGTGCTGTGGATAGAGCTGGGCCAAGAATGAAACAATGCCTCGAGCACCTATCTTCATTGGCTAGAACACCAATCGAAATCATTGCATGGGATGGGCGAATGGGAGGCGATTGGATTCCGGGTGAATATACCTCAACCGGACAAACCCCTTCACAAACCAATGCAAATTCAACAGCAGAATTCATTACTTCACATGAACCTGACATTTTCCTGTATGCAGGTGGTGATGGTACTACTAGAGATATCGTTGGTGCAATGGGTGAAAGAGAAGTTCCAATCGTGGGAGTTCCAGGAGGCGTAAAGATGCACAGTGGATGTTTTGCTACCACTCCAAAGGCTGCAGCGGAAGTTATCTGGTCGTTCATTACTGGTGATCTGATGATAGCTAGAACTGAAGTAATGGATTTGGATGAAGAAGTTTACCAAAAAGGCGAATGGAAAGTCCGAATGTATGGGGAGGCATTCACTCCGGCCAGCCCTCGTTGGATGCAGGGTGCAAAAGAACAGGTACAGCGTGAATCAGAAAGTGAAACTCTTGAATCGATGGCTTTGCACATTGGTGGATTGGTAGAGGAAAACCCCGATTTGATGATAGTTTGGGGTAGCGGAGGTACGTTACGCCAGATGTGCAGGGAACTTGATTTTGAATCAACTCTACTAGGGATTGATATTCAACATCAAGGAGTTATGCATTGTGACCTAAACGAGAACGATTTGCTTGAACATATTGAAAAGCACGATGGGAATATTTTGCTACTATTGTCTCCTATGGGAGGCCAAGGCTTCCTTATTGGAAGAGGAAACTTACAGTTGTCTCCTGCTGTATTACGTGGAATTGGAATTGACAATATCCTTGGAATCGCTACGCCAGCAAAACTGCTTGGATTAAGCGAAGTTAGAATCGATACTGGCGAAGATAGTCTCGATGAAGAAATCCGTGCGAAAAAATATTTGAAAATGTTGCAAGGCTATCGGACAACTCGAATTATTCGAGTATCTTCAGATTGATTGGCCTGTTGCCGCTTTTAGCAGACCAAGGAATGGTGGACTTGGGCTTTCAGGACGACTTCTAAATTCCGGATGATATTGAACTCCAACATAGAATGGATGGTCATTTAACTCAAAGATTTCACAACGCTGTCCAGTCTCATCTTTTCCAACATAAACCAATCCTTCAGATTCGATTTTTGCAATCAAATCAGGGTTTACTTCGTAGCGGTGGCGGTGTCTTTCATCGACTTCAGCCCCCCCGCCATATAGGCGTCGAGTCATACAGTCATCAACTTGGAATATGGTTGGTCTACTTCCAAGCCTCATTGTTCCACCGAGGTGTGTCTTTGAAATCTCAGGCATAAATACAACAACTGGATTAGGCGTGTTTTCATCAAACTCTGTAGAGTTAGCATCTTCCATGCCCAATACATTCCTACAGAATTCAATCGTAGCAACTTGTAATCCTAGACAGATTCCTAGATACGGAGTTTGACTTGTTCTGGCGTAGTTTGCTGCCAGAATCTTCCCTTCAATACCACGATCACCAAATCCACCAGGAACAAGAATCCCATCTGCTGATTTGAGAAGTTCCCAGTCTGAGTGAGATGAGTCTTCGAGATTACTAGCCTCGATCCAATCGATAACTAATGTTCGGTTTACAGCAAAAGAAGCATGCTGAAGACTCTTGATTACAGATAGATATGAATCGGATAATCCAGTATACTTTCCGACCATTGCAATATGAACATCATCCCCGAGATTATCTACACGGTCAGCCATTTCTTCCCATCTAACCATCAAATCTGAAGCTTCACAATCAATGTTCAACGCTTCACAAATACCTTGGTCACGAAGTAATAGGGGTACACGATAGATATTAGAGACGTCATGAGCACTCATTACTGCATTTGGTGATACATGACAGAATGCAGCTAATTTTTCCCTAGTCTCTTGTTCTAGGGGTGCTTCTGCTCTACAAACCAGAACATCTGGACTAATTCCCAAGCCACGCAACTCCTTTACCGTGTGTTGGGTAGGTTTCGTCTTCTGCTCTCCAACAGGACCCATTACTGGAACTAGAGATACATGAACGAAACAGACATTCTTTCTGCCAACCCTGAACTGGAATTGGCGCAGAGCTTCGATGAATGGAGAACTCTCGATATCACCAACGGTTCCTCCTAATTCGATAACACACGCTTCAGGAGTCTTACCACTACCATCGGTTGGGACCTCTGCAACCCTCTCTATCCAGTCTTGTACTGCATCTGTAACGTGAGGAATAACCTGTACGGTTTTACCCAAATAATCTCCACGGCGTTCTGCTTCGATTACTTGTGAATATATCTTTCCTGTAGTGATATTGTTGTCCTTGTTAAGATTGAGATTACAGAACCTCTCATAATTTCCGAGGTCTAAATCGGCTTCTCCGCCATCATCGAGAACAAACACTTCCCCATGTTCGAAAGGAGACATAGTTCCTGCATCACTATTCAGATATGGATCTATTTTGATTGCTGTGACTCTCAGTCCAGCGCTTTTGAGGAGAACGCCAATGCTAGATGCAGTGACTCCTTTACCGAGTCCGCTAAGAACTCCCCCTGAGACTATGACATATTTCATGTCCTTCAACGGGTTTTCAGGCGTCACGCCTCCCCTTTCAACATTGGGTCGCGACCAGAAATCTGTAACTTGCCTTCAAAAGTCGAGAACCACTTTACCACAAAGGCCACTGCGAGATAGTTCCATTCCTTTTTGGAAATCGTTAATGCTTAATCTGTGGGTGACAACCGAATCAACATCTATTGCGCCAGAGGATAATAATTCATGCATAGTTTCCCAAGTTGACCACATTTTGCGACCATTGATACCTTTCAGATGTAGATATCTGAATACTAAATCATTCATAGGAACCTGAGGTTCAGATTCTCCATAAACGGAAAGAACGTTGACATAACCGCCCATTCTAGTTGATTTAATAGCATTCGATAACGCAGATGGTGAGCCTGAGAATTCACAACTATTGTCTACACCTCTGCCATTTGTAGCTGCAAGAATCTCTTTGACTATGTCGTCATCTTTGCCTAGTACTAGATCTGCTCCCAACCTTTTTGCAATGTCCATTCTGTAATGATTGTCCCAATCGATTGCAACAATCTTTGATGCGCCCATGGCTTTTGCTACATTTACTGCAAATAACCCGATTGGACCAAGTCCATGAATAGCAACAGTTGCTCCTTTTATCGGGCCACCAGTAAGTGTGTGAATCGCATTTCCAAGGGGGTCTTGTATTGAGCCATGTGCTGTGTCTAATCCAAGCGGTGTATGTCTGGCATTTGTTGCCTGTATGGTGAAATATGGAGCGAATGCTCCGTTATTGTGTACTCCAAAAATAGAACCGTTTTCACAAATATGAGCATTTCCCTCATCACATCTTGGACAACTCCAACATGCTAAATGACATTCGATTGCAACTTGGTCACCAATCTTATGTGTGTCGACATTAGCGCCAACTGCAG
>CASICT010000033.1 GCA_949373265.1 Candidatus Poseidoniaceae archaeon
AAGATACTGCTCTTATCTGTGTCACACCAAGACCGGTCTTAGCATTTGGAATTACGTCTATAGCTGTAATATTATTGAGAAGTACTTGGTAAGAGGCATTGTAGTCTATTGCACCATCTTTCCAATGTTGAGCACAAACTCCTGCATTCGATTTTAACATCTCTATGCCATCATACACATTGCAAACGTGTGCACCACTATCTTGCACAGACCATCGACTGTGGTTTTGAAGCGTATTAGGATCAATTTCAGTTCCGTTCATAGCACAAGGAAATTCCTGAACACACATCCAAATGAAGTTGTAATCTAATTCTGGAGCGTAGTTGTTATCATACAATTGTTGGCCTTTGAAACTAACACCAAATGCTTCAGCAATTGATGATGAATATCCAAAATCATCCATTACCAATACATCACCACCAGCGAATACGAATTCTTTGATTGCATCGACTTCAGCAGGCGAGTAACCATCGTCAGATGAGAACTTTAGGAATCCATCTGTAGAAAACTGGGGTAAAGAGAGAGTGTCTCTTTCAACACCTGCGATGATATAAGTTGTATTTCCAGGGTCTTCAATATCGGCTAGTAGCAAAGGCGAAGAGACTAGAGATTTGGTTTCAATTCCCATATCATTGATATCTTTACGGAACGCCGACATATCGTCCCAATCATCACCGTAAGCAGATTGGCCGTCACTATTACCAACGTTGATAACTTGAGATACAACAGTAGATAGAAGCATCAATAGAACGAACCAGAACGCAAACTGAAGAGCAAGTCTTCGGCGATTAATGCGCATTTTTACGTCCATTCATTCACCCCTAGTACAAGATACAGACACCGACGCTATCATATTGGATTAGAAGGTTGCGTTTGAATGATGATTAGTTGCTCATCTCCTCAAACTAATTCGAGACCCAATTTGAGAAACTTCCTGGGCAGGAACACAACACATCCCATCTTCCATTGGCCAAGGTAATTTTGTTACATCGAGTTCTGCAATAACTTCAACAAGAAGTTCTATCACTTCACCGCTACGTGGGTCGATTACAATATCTCCAAGGTGACCAAATAGTTCACCGTTTGCATCGACCACCGGACGTTTGAGAAACTCACTGCTGAAACTTGACATAACTAGTTCCCGCCCCTTATCGAATGGGAATAACTCCGTCCTCTTCAATCAACCGGCCGATTAAGCTAATCACATTGATTCCATACCGAATCCAGTATCTCTCGAACGCTTGATGTTCGAAAGACCAGATGTGAGTCTTTCTTCCATCTTGGAATAGTACTCAAGCATTTCAGGAGTAACGGTCGGCCTTACTCTGTTGATTGCATCCTCAAAGTGACCTTTAGTTACCTTCTTTTTGCCTGCACGCATTGCTATTAATGCTGCTTCTCGACAAACGGCTTCAATGTCTGCACCGGTAAATCCTTCCATATTACCTAAGAGATCATTCATCGAGAAAGACGAAAGTGGCATACCGCCCGAATGGATGCTCATAATCGCTTCACGTGCTGGTTTGTCAGGAGGTGGGACGTGCAGAACTCTTTCGAAACGACCGCTGCGCAATAGTGCAGGGTCAATCATCTCAGGTCGATTGGTAGCTGCTACGATAATCACTCCATCGAGACTTTCGACACCATCCATGCTAGCAAGTAACTGATTTACAACACGATTCGAAACATCAGAACCACCGGATTGAGAATTAGAAGATCTCATTCCTGCAATAGATTCGAATTCATCTAGGAAGATAATCGATGGTGCGGATTGTTTTGCTTTCTTGAAAATCTCTCTAATAGCTTTCTCAGATTCCCCTACCCATTTAGAAATCAACTCAGGTCCCTTGATAGATATGAAATTTGCTTTTGCTTCATTTGCAATTGCTTTTGCTAACAAAGTCTTTCCAGTACCTGGCGCTCCGAATAGAACAATTCCACGAGGAGGTTTTATTCCAAAGTGTTCGAACAATTCAGGTTTCGTCAATGGCCATTCAACACTTTCCTTCAGCCTGTCTTTAATCTCAACAAGTCCGCCTACATCTTCCCAGGACACATCTGGGATTTCAACATAAATTTCACGAAGTGCACTAGGCTCTATCTCTCTAATAGCGACACGGAAATCGTCCATCCTAACTTCCATCTTCTCAAGTACTTCAGGAGGTATTGTCTCTTCTTCCAAATCAATTTCAGGAAGATAGCGACGAAGTGCCTTCATTGCAGATTCTCTGACTAATGCTGCCAGATCTGCTCCTACAAATCCATATGAGTTGTCCAGAACCCAGTCTATATCGAAATCGTCTGCAATCGGCATCTGCCTAATATGGACATCGAGAATTTCTTTTCTACCGTCCCTATCTGGCACACCAATCTCTATTTCACGATCAAATCGCCCTGGTCTTCGTAGAGCAGGGTCCATTGCATCCCTTCTATTGGTAGCACCGATAACAATGACATTGTCTCTCCCTTGCATACCGTCCATCAATGTAAGCATCTGCGCTACAACACGACGTTCTACTTCACCACTAACGTCTTCACGCTTAGGGCAAATAGAGTCGATTTCGTCAATAAAGATGATTGCTGGTGCATTATTTGCAGCCTCGTCGAAAATCTCACGAAGTTGTTTTTCCGATTCACCATAATACTTTGAAATAATCTCAGGGCCATTTATCGATGTGAAATGTGCATTAGTTTCTGTAGCAACTGCCTTTGCTATCATTGTCTTACCAGTTCCTGGAGGGCCGTGTAGCAAAACTCCTTTTGGAGGATCGATACCCAGTCTCCTAAACAACTCAGGATGTTTTAGTGGTAATTCAATCATTTCTCGGACCTTCAATAACTGGGTTCCGATTCCACCTATGTCCTCATAGGTTATTCCTAGAGATTGTCCAACATCTTCATCGTCAATCGCTTCGTCTTTGATTATGATTTCTGTATCGGAATTAACCTGAACTATTCCTTTAGGAGTGGTTTTCAATACTGCGAACGGTAATGCTTCAGCAAACAAGGTCATACCTGGAATAAAAATTCTATCTCCGGCAACAACTGGCCTCTTATTCAATCCACGACGAGCGAAGCCTTCGATTCCAGGTCCAAATTTGACTTTCTGTTTATTGGCCATAACCGGTGAAAGAATCAATTTTGTACAAATATTAGCATCTACTTTTGAGACAGTGACTCTATCGCCGAGGCTAACTCCTGCATTTTTCCGGATAATCCCATCGACCCTAATGATGTCCATTTTTGCATCTTCGGGACGGCTGCGCCAATAGATTGCAGCGGTCGAACGGTTTTCTCCTTTGATTTCTATTATGTCGCCCGGTTTTAGGTCCAATTCGTTCTCGCCACTTATGCGTGCTCGGCCGTGACCAACGTCGCTTGGTATCGCCTTTGAAACCTTCAAGGATATCGATTCAGAATCTTCTTCAGACATTTTTGACCCCTCCGGGTGATGTATCTTCATAGCCGGTACCACTTTAATCCACGCATCTAATCACAAGCGGTGGATTCATGTTGTTAATGCCGAACGGGGGGCCATGACGCACGTATTGGAGACCGGACTCGAATTTATGCAAAGTAGCAATCCTGATGACCTTCCGAAGGTTAAGGGATACAACATTATCAACGGACAATTGACTAACTCTTCGGATGGTTCTTCGTTCACAAGTAAGAACCCTGCTGTACTGGTTGATGTATTAGGAGAATTTCCACTTTCGACTAGAGATGACGTTCATGCAGCTATTGCTGCTGCCCGAACAGCTCTAACCAGTTGGGCTGCCACTCCTGCACCAACCCGTGGACAAATTATCGGGAACATGGGAAGACTACTAATGGAACACAAAGATGCAATCGTTGCACTTGAAACTCGTGAAATAGGTAAGACTCTGAAAGAATCCGCAGGAAGTGTCCAAGAAGCAATTGACACATGCCTTTTCTTCCAATCAGAGGGTCGACGCCTGTATGGACAAACTGTTAATTCCGAACTACCAAATAAGGAATTGTCAACTTATCGCAGACCGTTGGGTGTGTGTGGAATTATCAATGCATGCAACTTCCCTGCTGCAGTTCCATTTTGGAAAATGATTCCAGCACTAATTTGTGGAAACACATGCGTATGGAAAAGCCCTCAGGATGCACCACTGCTTTCTTTTGCTCTCGCTCGAATTATGCACCAAGCCGGATTGCCTGATGGAGTCGTAAACTTGGTACATGGCAAAGGTAGCGGAGCTGGCCAATTCATTGTTGATGCAGTCGATGAAGGATTGATCAATAAAATCTCATTCACAGGTAGTACTGAAGTTGGAAAGGCAATAGGTGAAGTCTGTGGAAGAAATTTGGTTTCTTGCAGTCTAGAACTTGGAGGAAAGAACCCCCAGGTTGTAATGCCATCTGCAGATATTGACAATGCAGTTGAAGGCGCATACTGGGGTGGATTTGGAACTGCTGGACAACGTTGTACAAGTTTGGGCAATTTGATCCTACACCAGGACATCTATGATGAGTTCATGGAGAAACTTATGGCTAAGGTCAAGTCGACACGTATTGGTGACTCACTAAGACATGAAAATGTGCTGTATGGGCCTATGCTTTCTGAAAAATATGCTAAAGATTTCTTGAAAGTTATTGAGACAGTTGAATCGGAAGGTGCAACTAAACTATGGGGAAAGGGTAGGGTTGTTACCGGTAATACACCTGACAATTTCCTTGGAACACCTGAAGATGGAGTATTCATGTGGCCTCACGTTTATACCGATGTTACAGAAGATATGAATTGCTTCCACGAAGAAATGTTTGGTCCTGCAATCACTATTGTCAAAGCAAAGGATTTCGACCATGCTCTTCATCTTGCTAATGCATCTCCTTACGGTCTTTCAAGTTCGATTTACACAAATGACCGTCTTGAGGCATACAAATACAAGATAGGAATCAAAGCAGGTATGACTGGAATCAACAACTCAACTACTGGAGCAGAGGCACATCTGCCGTTTGGAGGAGTAAAGGGTAGCGGTAACGGTACTCGCGAATCTGGTATTTGGGTGATTGAAGCTTACTCTTATTGGCACGCTGTTAACGATGAATTATCAGGGAAGTTACAACTTGCTCAGATGGATGTCGATGAGATTGAGATGGTTGAAGCCGAAGTTGACTACACTTCACTGGCTTGAACAACAGCCGAACAGGTCAAAGACCCTTGCACTAGTGGCCAAGTTTATCCGCCCCCTATAGGGGGCGATATAGGTGGCATCTAATGGGCGAAGGACTCAAACTTCCTATGCTGAACGGCATGGGCAGAACAGATAGAATCGATAAATGGTGGGCCCAACCATTAGTGATGGGCATCGGCCTAACCGCTGCGATGATCTGGACACTGTGGCGAGTGGTGTTTTTCTCTGAACACATCGATTATTATGTCAATGGCGCACATGTAATTTCACCAATGTTCTCACCAAATCTTCTCGCATGGGATATGTTTTCTGAGTGGGACCATCCGTCTTGGGTAAATGCTGCAGTTCTAATTTTGTGGATTCCATTTTCATTTAGAGGGACTTGCTATTACATGCGTCGAGTCTACTATCGTACATTCTTCGCTAGTCCAACCGGTTGCTGGGTAGATGAACCAGAAATAAACAAAATTATTGGCTACAAGGGCGAAAAGAGATTATTCATAGTCAATAACCTTCATCGCTATTTCTTGTATATGGTAATTCCAATTCTATTGATTAAATGGTGGGATATCACTCACACCATGTCATTTTCAAATGACGGGTATGGAATTTCGGGTGGAACTATTATTCTAACACTAGAATCGGTTTGTTTGACAATGTACGTCACTTCATGTCATGCACTAAGACACCTGACTGGGGGAATGCTTGACCGTTGGGCTACTGGAATCTCTAAGATTCGTGGCGCATTATTTTCTAAGATTAGTATAATCAACCGTGATCATGGATTCTGGTTCTGGGTATCTCTAGTTCTTGTGTTTGTAGGAGACGCATGGACTATTGCTTGCTCTAAAGGAATGATCAGCGATTTCAGTTTAGTCCTAATAGGAGGTGCTTGAGATGAGTGAAAAATATACTACCCACGAATATGATGTTGTAATCATTGGAGCAGGTGGTGCTGGTTTGAGAGCGGCTATTGAAGCCGCAAGAAGTGGTGCAAAAACCGCTATCATTACAAAATCTCTTCTTGGAAAGGCGCACACTGTAATGGCAGAAGGCGGATGTGCTGCTGCTTTGCAGAATGCAGACCCTCGAGATGGCTGGGAGGTTCACTTCCATGACACCATGAAAGGAAGCAAGTGGCTTGCTAATTGGCGAATGGCTGAATTCCATGCAAAAGAAGCACCAGATAGAGTACGAGAACTCGAACAGTGGGGAGCTGTGTTTGATAGGACAACAAAGAATGTCATCAACCAGAGAAACTTTGGAGGGCATACATTCCCAAGACTAGCGCACGTCGGAGATGCTACCGGCCTCGAATTGATTCGTACTTTACAAGAAAGAGGAATCCATGAGGGCATTGATATGTTCACAGAATATACAGTAAGAAGCCTACTAAAAGAAGGTGACAGAGTTACTGGCTGTGTTGCATATACCCGCGTTGATGGTGATTTCCATGCATTCTCTGCAAAATCTGTAATTCTAGCAACTGGAGGAATTACTAGGTGCTGGTCTGTTTGTTCAGGTTCTTGGGAATACACAGGAGACGGTCATGCTCTTGCTCTATGGGCTGGTGCTGAGCTTCGAGATATGGAATTCGTACAATTCCATCCAACAGGGATGGTATGGCCACCTTCTGTACGCGGAATTTTGGTTACAGAAGGTGTACGTGGAGAAGGAGGACGTCTGACGAACTCGGAAGGTAACCGTTTCATGTTCGATTATGTTCCTGAAATGTTTGCTGGCGACCACGCAGATACTATCGAAGAATCCGACCAATGGGTTGAAGAGGTTGTCTCGGGGAAAATTGCTACAGTACGTAGACCTCCTGAATTGCTAACACGTGACGTTGTTTCTAAAGCGATTAATAGCGAGGTAAAGGCAGGAAGAGGAAGCCCACACGGTGGAGCATTCCTAGATATTTCACATCGTGGTGAAGCGGCTATTTTGGCTAAACTACCATCAATGCACCATCAATTCAAGGAACTAGCAGGTGTCGATATTGCAAAGGAACCAATGGAAGTTGGTCCGACTGCTCACTATGTGATGGGTGGAGTTCGCGTAGATGCAGAAACCCAGGAAACTACCATTCCAGGACTTTATGCATGTGGCGAAGTTGCAAGTGGGCTACATGGAGCAAACAGACTTGGTGGAAATTCACTTTCCGACCTTATCGTATTTGGCAAGAGGGCAGGAGAACATTCGTCTAAGAGAGCAAACAACTTAGCTCAGCCAAGCATTGATGATAGTCAAGTTCAATCCGCAATCAAAGAAATGATTGCTCCTCTAGAGCGTAAAGAGGGAGAAAACCCTGGACTCATCTATGATGCAATGCGTGATATGATGCAAGAAAAGGTTGGAATCATTCGAGTTAAGGATGAATTAGAACAAGCACTAGAAGACCTCAAAGAATTCTCAAAGCGTGAACAAAATTGCTTCCCGGGTACGAGTCGAAAATACAACTCGGGATGGCATCAGGCACTTGACCTCAAAAATATGGTAGATATCTCGGTTGTCGCCACATTAGCAGCACTGACTAGAGAAGAAAGTCGTGGCGGACATACTCGAGATGATTTCCCTGGACACGAAGATGAATATTGGGGTAAGACACTCAATATTTGTTGGATGGAAGATGGTGAAATCAAAATACGCCAAGAACCGGTTGAAGAGATGCGAGATGATCTCAAAGACTCGATTGAAGAAGTCAAGGCAATGATTGCTGAAAGGGCTTCAATACAAGGAGGTAACAATTAATGTCACTAAAAGGTAAGATTCAGAAATTTAAGGTCCTCCGTGGAGAAGGCGAAGAAGCCGAACTCAAGGAGTATGACCTAGAATTAGACGAGGGAATGGTCGTTCTCGACTGTATGCACCGTATTCAATACGAACAAGAACCCGAACTTGCAGTTCGTTGGAATTGTAAAGCCGGAAAGTGTGGTTCATGTAGTGCAGAAGTCAATGGCCGCCCCCGCTTGATGTGTATGACTCGCATGTCGGATGTAGTTGCTGAAACACCAAAAGGACAGCCGATTGAAGTTCGTCCAATGAAGGCGTTCCCTCACATCAAGGACCTAGTTACCGATGTGTCATGGAACTATGAAGTGGCTAAGAGAATTAAACCGATTAAAGGTCCAGATGAGCCTAATTGGGAATTCAATCAACGTGAAGCACATCGTGTTCAACAATTCAGAGAATGTATCGAGTGTTTCCTGTGTGTAAACACATGTCACGTATTGAGAGACCACCAATTATTCGATGATTTCGCAGGACCTCGTAATCTTGTCAGACTTGCTCAATATGAGATGCACCCTCTAGATGAAGAAGACCGTATTCCTGAAATCAAGAAAGAATTCGGTATTGAATATTGTAATATCACTCGATGTTGTACTGAAGTATGTCCTGCTGGAATTAAGATTACAGATGACGCTATTATTCAATTGAAGGAAAGAGTTGTTGACCGTTACTATGATCCTCTACAGAGAATCTGGAGAACGATTACTAGACAGAATGTTAGAATGTAAGTTCTAATTTCACTCGGTGTACCAACGGCCCTGGAAGGTCTCATCCGAATTATCAATTCTGATGAAAAGGTCCATTGAGGACCATACAAGACTATTGAAGCCACTAGACATTCCAGCTTGACCTCCTGCTTTGGCCGTCATAAATTCAAGGGTATCTGAAGGAGAATGCCATTCTTGCCAGAATGATATTTCCCCGCCCGGACTAAAGAAATTGAATGTTGGATAATCCGCTGAAAAGAAAGAGCAGTGGTCAGAGGCACATGATTCGGCTATCTGCCAATTAATTGGATTACCATCCGTCGGCTCATATGAAAGGTCATCTTCGATGATAGTACCAACCCAATCATGCATAAGTTCCATGTTAGTGTCACTAGCACCTGCAATGCTAATCTGCCATTCATATTTTGTTGGTGCAAATATCTCTCCACCGGGACCAACAATTGGTTCTGATAATGGAATTATTGGGTAATTGAGAGAAACCATATCGAAATTCATGTATGATTTCACGGTAACATTTTCTGGTAAGTGATTAACATAGGCTTGGGAGCCAAGTAATCCTTCTTCTTCACAAGCCCACAAAGCAGCAACAACGGTGTGGTCGAACTCCATCTTAGCTAGGGCTTGTGCCATTTCGAGTGACACTGTAGAGCCTGAGGTGTCATCATTGGCACCTTCATTAGTTCCACCTCCAGGTGGGGTGAAAACATAGGCGATGTCGAAATGACCACCGATGACGATGTATTCATCGGGGTTTGTTCTTCCCCAATTGTAGCCTACAACATTTAGCTGGTCAGGGTCATCATCATATCTTGTAACTTCAACAAAATCGAATCCCATATCCCACATCTCTTCCGCCATGGCTTCTGCTGCTGATTCGTAAGCAGAACCGCCTTCATGAACTGATGCGCTTCCACACCAGCGGTTATTGTGTGAAGTGGTTAGCATGTCAATTGTCTCGTAGGCACGCCTTCCATCTACTAGCATGTATTCTTCACTATTCTCTAATGTTAGAGTTGCATTCCAAAAAATGTCTTGAGCAGTAATTGAAATGTCAACAGTTTCTCTTTCACTATCTAGAATCAACAACTCCAATGACTTCTTTTCTGAAGAGAAAGTTGTTACCATGGAATCTCTAACCACTCCAAATTCATCGACATAGAAGAGACCATCTGAACGATTAAACGTCCAATCGACATTAGATTCCACTTCTATTGTCATGTATTGTCCACGGACCGCACTCGATATATCGCCGACCGTTAGTTTAGGAGTTGTTTCTTCAACTGAATCTTCGCCAAAGCAGCCACTCAATGGTGCTAGAATAATCAATAAAGAAAGGAAAATACAACGCATAGGATCACAACTTACAAGGTTCAAGATGAGTTTTCCCACTCATCAAAGGTATTAGGCATTCAGGAATTTTAACTCGACCATCTTCTAGTTGATTTTGTTCCATAATTGCAACCAATGCTCGACTGGTAGCAACCGCTGTCGAGTTTAGAGTATGAACTGCAGCATTACCCTCACTTGTGCGGAATCGCATACGTAGGCGGTTTGCTTGGTAATCTGTACAATTTGAACAGGACACGATTTCCTTGTATGCATTTGCACCGGGTAGCCATGCTTCTAGGTCATACTTGCGTGCCGCAACTGTCCCCATATCTCCTGTGCAAATATTTACAACTTCATAATGAAGATTTAATTCATTCCAAAGGTCAACACAGTTCTTCAGTAAATCCTCATGGTGGTCCCATGAATCATCGGGGTGTGTGATTATGACTTGTTCAATTTTGGTAAATTGATGAACTCGCCAAATGCCCCTATCGGACAACCCGTGAGCCCCGACTTCTCTCCTGAAACAAGGACTTACTCCAACCATCTTTATTGGAAGCATACTCGGTTCTAGAACCTCATCCATGTACATCGAAGTTAGAGGATGCTCGCTAGTTGCTATCATGTAGAGTGGGTCAGGAGTTATCCCGTACATCACAGTCTCAAAGTCAGATAAGTCGGTTACACCTTCGTAAGCCGTTCTATTCATCATTACAGGAGGTTGAATCATAGTAAATCCACGTTCGACTAAGAAATCAACAGAATATGTTTGAAGAGCAAGTTCTAGGCGAGCAAGGTCTCCTTTTAGGAAGAAGAACCTGCTACCTGCAATCTTTGCTGCTCGTTCTAAGTCTACCCATTTGTTCATCTCGATAAGCTCGTTATGCGTCCTTGGTTCAAAATCGAACTCTTGCTTTTTCCCATGAATAGAATGCTGAGTGTTACCGCCTTCATCTTCGCCTACAGGAACCGCTTCATGAAGTAAATTAGGAATTCTCATTCGAATAATATCTCTCTCTTCAAGAAGGGAATTTGCCTTCTCATCAAGAGCATCGATAAGGTCTCCAATATCTTTGACTTGGCCCATGATTAGGTCAGCTTCTTCCTTATTGCCGCTCTTCTTAGCATCGGCAATTCCTCGGGCCGCTAGATTACGGTCTCGGCGACGTTCTTCTTTTTGCTTGAGTGCATTTCTCCACTCTTCATCAATCTCAATAACTCGTTCAATCCGGTCATGAGGAATACCACGTTTGTCATGGTCGGTACGAATTTTATCCGCTTCGTTTCGGAATAAGTCCATACTCAACATATTACATCACCTCAGAAAGAAATACCAAACGAGAAAGCAGCACTACCAACGAAAATCATACCGCCTATCAAGTAGCCTAGAATCGCTCCACCATTTAGTAGAGGTAATCCAGCCTGTGGTCGCCCTGAAGCCACAAAGCCCATCAGAACTAGATATCCGAATAATCCTCCAATAAGAGCAGATATCCCGACTGCCAAGCCACTTGTTTGAATGGAATTAACACAGGAGATAACTAGCATACCAGGGAAGATAACATCGCCAAGTCCCATGAACATCGCTTCTTTTGGCTTCTTACGCTTTTTCATTACAATAGGCGCGTTTTCATTAGATGCATCCATTGAAGTTGTTTCAACTGGACGAATACTATCTTTCTCATCTAACATTGAATAACCACTCTCTTGAGGAGCGACTAAGAGAATTGGCAAATTGAGGCCAATCATTGTATCTGCAAGATCTAACATATGCTTTGAACGATATACCGCCCAGGCATCATAAATAGCCGCTAATATCATGAAGATTACAATCAAAGTTGGAACAAACGTCACTCCAAGCATTACTACAACTCCGGCCCCTACAATAACACCAACTGTGTTTACAACATACCATTCTGGATGAATCATAAGTGCTATCATCAACATAATTGCAACGGCTAATCCGATTAGTGTAGCAGTGTCTGACAATTGAATACCATAGGAATTGTACATAGAGTTATAGTCAAATTCTCCACTTTGAATTTCCATCGAATATACCATATTTGTTTGATTGATAACTCCTGCACTGATTACTTTAATCTCCGCTCCATCTACAGATAACTGGCTTTGTTCATCTACAACAAGGTCTAGTGTTACGTATTCAATAAGTGATGAATAGAATAGTCCATGGATCCCATCTGCGTCTGCTATCCACAATTCATTTCCATTATTGCCATCTAGATCAAAACTATTGATTGCGTTGATTGGTCCTTTGAAGGAGTCTCCTCCTTTGAAGCGTTTTTCTTCTTCGAACATTCCTAATGGCTTGTCGATATCTTCATCGATGATGAAGGTTTTAATCAACCCATCTTGATGACCAACAACCGCTAGCTTTTCGCCTTCTTCCCAAGGACTATCTGCTACAGTGAAGGCTGTAATTGGGTTTTCAAGTTCAACTTCATAAATCCATTCAGCTGTACTTGAGTCGACCCATCCGGATGGAGGTGTACCACCAATGAATGCATCAGACGTCTCTTCCAGAAGAATCATTGCCGCACCCGTTGAAGTAACTAATAGAATGCTATCTTGATCGTACTGGCTAATTTCTAAATGACCTTCATTGAGTTGTAGTTGTGGAAAAGCCCACTTTGCTTGAAGGGCCGCATAACTAGTGTTTTCGTAAGTATCTTGATTTGTACCATTGAAAGTATTCATACGAACTAATTCATTAGCACCAGTTGTAATGTAAAGAGCACCTTTTACCTGTTCAAAATCAGCATCTGGATATTCAATAACTTCCAAAGCGGTTACGCATGAGCCCTCTAGACCTTGAATTAGTCTGACGTCATCTTCAGACTCATTCCAATCTGCGGCTTGAAAGCATGCATATTTACTAAGAATGTCGCCATTTGTTTTATCAAAAGACCAAATCCAATATCCATTTGTAGCGGTGTAAGCATAATTACCTTCCATTACAGTAATCATTGGGGGTCCGGGAAATGAATTTATCTCGTGTTGCCACTCTAAAGACGTATTAGCAGAACGTTTTGAAATAACAAACGTATGGTTCTCTACAGTAAAATCGTCCCATCTCACGATTTGTGTTACCATTGAACCATCTGAATTTAGAGAAATTACTTCTTCATCAATTACCTGATTATCAGTGAACACAAATGATTCGGTCTCAATCTCTGGAACTAATAAAATGTGAGCACCAGGAACTGTTGTGTAACAAAGAGCAAGGAATAATACGAATAGTAATCCATACTTTATCACATGCTGAAGATGTCTCTTCGCAAGCCAGAGTATCAAGAAAGTAAAGACAAAAATAGAAACTAGTTGTAATCCAACCCATCTAGCTTGGGTAGAACCAGATTCACCGAATGCTTGTAGCCCTGCTGAATTGAACCAAGGTTGTAACCACAAGCCAATTAAGATGGTGACAATGAACATTAATGCCATTCCAATCATGCCCGGAGCTTGCTGAATCATATTAGCAAGAAGGCTGTCTTCTTTGGCCAATTCACGCTCTACGCGTTTAACATGGTCCTCTGATACAGACTCTCCCATGCTTCGACCGAGAGCGAGGGTGGTTTTCTAATCATTGGAACGAGTGGCCCCTACGGGGCCAATGGCAATGGACGCTGCAAGGGAGTGGTTAAGCGCCACAAAATCGAAGGGTATGTCTCTTGGGTTAGAACGTGTTAATGCT
>CASICT010000034.1 GCA_949373265.1 Candidatus Poseidoniaceae archaeon
CAGGCAGTATTGAATCTGAGGTGACAAAGAGTTTGTTCAAGCGAATGTTTGCATTTATCACTTACCAAAGATCACGTAAAATCGATTTACCAGACCCTAGATTCTCATTCTTCTGTATTACGAATTGGAAATCCGTAGAGGGGCAACTGAATGAAATGCATCAGCGACACAGCCAATCTGGAATTCTGAATGAACTGAAAGACCAGATTGCTGAATCTCAGTAATCACACACAGGTTTCAAAAGCCTGTTGTGTAAGCCGAGGGTATGAGCGAACACATCCAGATGGCTGGGATGGCACTATCTAGCGGACAATTTGATGAAGCAATGGCACTTTTCGACAAGGCTCGAGAAGCAGAACCAGATAATGCAGTGGCTCATTATGGATGGGCTGAATCTGCTTTCATGAGACTATCTATGGACATGGCCGAAGATGTACCTGCTGGCAAAATAATGCAAGTCTACAAGAAAGCAATGCAACTGGATGAAGAAAATCTAGAATATGTAGCATCATTTGCTAATTTCTGTCTCGACTGTGGGCGCATACCATTGGCTATCAAAGAGTACCAACGTCTAGAAAAGATGGCTGAATTGAATGAAATCCCAGTAGAAGACACTCTATTCGATGCTAGTCGATTGATTGTTGATGCAATTGAAAGAGTAGGCCAGGGAAGAGACAACCCAATGATTCAACCTTGGTTGAAGCAATCATTGATCTGGGCAGTAGGCGGACTTGGCTTCAGTGCTGAGAAGGCACTAGAGACACTTAGCTCAGAGTGAGGTGAATTGAATGGGGAAGGCGCGCATCGCCTTTCGTTTTGGTCACTATGGCGATGGCTACCACGGTAGTCAGGTTCAACCCGATGTTCCAACTGTTCAAGGTGCATTCATGCATATTTTCAAGAAGAAATTGAAATGGACTACTGAAAGAATGCCAGTACCTATGGCAAGTCGAACCGATTCCGGAGTTCATGTTCGACAAAATGGTGGGTTCATAGATATCGACCAAAACCGTTGGGATGCAATGGGCGAAATCGGTTTCATGAAAGCCGTAGGCCATCAAACTCCTGATAGCATCACCCTAATCGATGCAAGACAAGTTGCTGATGATTGGAGTCCAAGGCGTGCTTTACATCGCACATACAGATACCGGTTGGAATGTATGGAAGGATGGGTGGAGCCAAAACCAGAAGAGTTTGAGCACCTTTGTTCACTTTTTGAAGGCGAGCATGAGTGGGATAACTTCTGCCGCAGAGAAACAAACCGTTCCACTACAAGAGTTGTTGAATCCTGTAAACCATGGATTAACTCTGGGCGAATCATAGGATTTGAGATAGTTGGAGAGGCATTCATTTGGAATCAAGTAAGACGTATTGCAAACGCGATTTTTGCCGTAACTACAAATTACGAAAGTATTGACACGGTAGTTGAAGCCAGAGATAACCCCCACAAGGAAATTGACCTCGGTTTGGCAGAAGCGGATTGGCTAATGTTGTGGTCGGTTTCGTGGGAAGGAATCCCAGAACTTGAATCAATAGAACCGGTAATTCCACAACCTGATCATTCAAGTTCACGTTGGCAAGAATTATGCAGGCAGCAGCAAAAGGAAATTCTGATTAGGCAATTTGACCTTATCCAAGGACAATACTAACTTCAGAACCATCTTCTAGATTGCAAGCTTCTCTCAAGAAAATATCTGCAATGACTTCGACGACATCTTGATGTCTCGTTAAGTCCGGAATTAAAATTGCACAATCATGGCTAATCTCACCTGAAGTTATAGTGGCTAAGAATGCAGTAGCACCACCAAAGGAGACACCATCACGGTCAAACCCTTTGATTCTATGAGATTCAACATCACTAGAGTCGCCTTCATCGAGTCCAGAACTAACACGTAGTTTCTTGTAGTGAGTAAGAGATTCACCTTGTACCATAATGTTGAGAGTACCCGGCCATGCACTTCGGCCAATAATTGTCTTGAACTGTTCTTGATAATGATGTTGTGACATGAAGATATGAGCCCGGCCCAATCCTGACGAAACAATACCAACGATGCGCATGACCCGCCGAAAGGACTCTCATTGATGACTGTTCTGTAACTTGGGGAAACAACATGTAGAACATCCAGCATGGCTATCACATGGCAGGAGACCTATCTTGGATGGAAGAGCGATATTCGCATCTTGAAGAAGAAGCCTTACTATGGCAACCACCTACTCTTGAAAGTGCAAATCAGCCTCGCTGCATCATGGATGGAAAGCCAACAATCATGCTTTCTGGCAATAATTACCTGAACCTTACAACACATCCTAAAGTGGTTGAAGCATCGATTGCAGCGACTAGGAAATATGGTGCAGGAAGCGGTTCGGTCAGAGCGATTGCTGGTACGATGGACATTCACTTAGAAGCAGAGGATAAGGTCGCTGAGTTCAAGAGGGTTGAATCATCACTAATCTACTCCGCTGGATATACAGTAAATGTAGGATTAATCCCTTCACTGGTTCAAGGAAAGCAGGATGTTATCATTTCAGATGCATTGAATCATGGCTCAATTATCGATGGCGTACGATTAACTAAAGCACAACGTGCGGTTTTCCCTCACAATGACATGGGTGCTTTCGAGCAAATTCTCAAAGAACATGAAAGTGCAGACCGTAAACTCGTAATTGTTGATGGAGTTTTCTCGATGGACGGAGACATTTGCCCACTGGATGAATTAACCGCACTTGCGGAGGAATACAATGCTATGGTGATGGTTGATGATTGTCATGGCGAAGGGGTTCTTGGAGATGGAGGCAGAGGAATTGTAGACCATTTCAAACTACAGGGAAGAGTTGATTTTGAAGTAGGTTCATTCTCGAAAGCACTTGGAGTGCAAGGAGGAATTCTAGCCGGCAAAGAAATCGTTAGGAAACACGCACTGAATCATTCTCGTTCATGGTTACTTTCTGGATCACAGCCACCGGGCGTTGCTGCGTCCCAGAAAGCCGCGGTTGAAGTGTTGATGGAAGAGCCGCAGCATCATGCTAAACTATGGGAAAATACTGAGTATTTCCGTAGTGAGATGCAATCATTAGGATTTGACACAGGAGTATCTACCACACCAATTATTCCAGTAATGTGCGGAGAATCATCCACAGCAAAAACACTCTCAAAAGCGATGTTAGACCAAGGGGTTATGGCTGGAGCAATTGTATTTCCAATGGTTGCTAGAGATAAAGCTCGTGTGCGAACTCAAATGTCATCAGGTCTATCACGCGATGATCTTGATGAAGTTCTACGTATCTTTGAGAAGGCCGGTAAGGATATCAAACTGATATAACCGGATAAAAGTTGATTACTCAGTAGAATAAGTAAACCGTATGAGGAAAGAGAAGTTGTTGAGTCAACGCTCTAATATTGCATACTGGTCGCCACTAGTTCTCATCATTTTTCTGATCTCCTTACACACTACTTCATTTGCTGAAGTAATGTTTTCGAATAGTAGTAGTGAAATGGATACTGAGAGTCAATCCAGTTGGGAATGCTACACTGATATGATAATCCAAACAATGCAAAGTGAAGATGCATTTGGTGAGAATAATAGCGACTATTTCGACGGAGAATTTAGTGAAAGTATTTCATACAAACAAGGCGACCCAACTCTTGAAGAAACAGCAGAAACTTTGGATGGAAGATTAGGACTCATAACTATGTCGTGTTTCATTCTGATTTTGTTTTGTTTCATGAATAGAAAAGAAAAAATCAGCATTAACAGATTCGTTTCGTTCAATTCCATTAAAGGATATTTGATGTTATTCATAGGTATCATTTCTTTAATCTCAGTCTTTACCATCACATCTGGCCTTTCAGAATATTCAGATGTAATTGCAGATTCAAATTTGGATTGGGATGTTGATGAAGGGGTTTGGGGTAGTGCCACAGTTGAGTTCGAATCACCATTTGATGGTCAATCAATTACACTTCACCAGGAATGGGAACCAGGTTTCATGATGTTAGCATTATTTGTATTCTCAATGATTGCATTGATTGGAGGCATTGCTAATATCTCATATCTCAAAGAGGATTTAGAGATTGAAGATGCATCGATTTGGATTAAAGATTCGAAGAAATTTAGTTTATTCAATAAGTATTTAGCGGCCTCAATCTGGATGGTTTTAGTCATATCAGTCATCGGTTCTGTAGCTGCACCATGGCAAACAATCGACCAGGAATGGGAAGTTATACAGACTTCTGAAATTTCAACTTCGGAAGAGATTAATGTTACAAAGCATTCATCTGAAATCTCCTGGAATATGAATCCATTTTACATCCAATTTGACAATGACACGGCATTAGGCAATGCTTCATTCGAAGGAGAAGAAACTAGTTCATATGATTCATACAAAGAACATTCAGAATTATCAGATTCATCTAAAGTTATGCTAGATTTGCGCTGGCCATTAATTTGTGCAATCATTATTGGTATGTTTATGCTGATGCAGAGATATATTGGGAAATTCTCATCCGCAATATCAGGTACAAACAATGGTTGGATTCTGCTTGTATTAGCATCCACTTTACTGATATATTCATACGGGGCGATTGGGAATTTCGAAGATGAAATGTCCAAGAAAATCGACAACGATTTGCAAGATATGAGCCCATCTTGGGATTATGGGGTGTCACACTCCGAAATACCTTCATCTCTTTCAGGGAGTAAATTAGGTTCTGCCTTTAGCAGTGTCACATCTGTAAAACCCGCCCCTGTACAGTTCCTGACAGATACCACATCATCTACAATTTTAACGACATGGAGTCCAGCATTAGGATACTACTTTGCAATTATCATTCCGTTCGCTATTTTTGCAATACTTTCAGCACAATATGGACCGATTGTCATTGATTCAATCAATGATTATCAATCGATAAAAGAATTTGAATTTGACAGTAAATCTTGGGTTGCTAAGCCCACAATTATTGCATTGATCACATTGCTAATCACATCATCAATTGGGATGGGTTTAGGTGAATTAATCTTTGATTCAAAATCCTCTGAGCCTGCGGGTATTTACAAATGGGAGTTGGATTTTGAATTTCCATCAACAAGTAACGAGGTATTTGAGTTACCAATGGATGACCAAGACACTATTCAAAGCGAACTTGATAATAAGGAAAATGGCATTCCTTCTAGGTTTGAAGTTTGGCTGTTCTGCGATGAATCTGAAACTAGCCTCACTAATCAACAAATAGACACAATAAGTTGGACAATTAACCCACCAGAAGAAACCGATTTATTTGGTGAAATGACACAAGGAGAATCTGAATGTTCTCAACAGGGTTTTAATTGGCAAAGGATATTCTCCTGGGATGCAGACATTAACTTTCCAAATAGTGAATTTGCAGAAACGGAAGAAGAGTTTCTAGACCAATTCACGATAGAAGGAGGAGGCCTCGGCATTTGGACAGCAGAATTTGTAGCAAACGTAAATGGAGGTACAACTGAATTTGATTCTGACTCAGAATTGAAATTATCATTCCGGATTGAAAGTGTAGGAATCGGCAATATTACTGCGACAAATATCGATTGAGGATATCTTCATTCTTCCTCGAATGATTCTACTACTTCGATAAGCTCAGAATCATCTCCTGCCACTTCAGAAATATCTTCACTTCTCTCTACCTCGACAACTGGAGAGCCTTCGAAAGGATTCAATCCATCTTCAATCATACACAATAACCTCCACCGAGGTGCCCATGAAAGGTGAATGTATAGTGGACCTGGGAATAACAACAAAAACCAAGAAAGTGTTGTAGTATAGGTATTTGAAACTAACAAATCGGTATGGATTAAAGTGAAAAATGTAAATCCAAGGAAAGGCATTGGATACAGGATTTTTCGATTTACTGCAGTTGGTAGTCTTCCAGTTAACACATTAATAATTCGACTTGAAAATCCGAGGAAGGCTGTTGCGAAGATTAGCAAACTTGCATGTAATAACCATAGTGGGAACCAAAACTCTTCCGTAGTCATGTACGGTAAAATCAGAGCCATTGATACTAACAATCCATAGAATGCACCGATATTGGATGGATGAGAAATCCATAATGGGAGGCGAGAAAAGCGTGAAGAAAGACCACCACCCGTGAGCATTTCACTTTGCGAGTCACCAAGTGAACTTGTTCGTTCATCCCAGGTCACATCAGCGGCCATGTAACTAATGGTGTCGAATACATCACTTGAAGGTACGGTGCGTTAAGTGAACATTTAGTCGGGTTATTACTTAGGTGAAAATATCCTTGAGATGGGTCCTTGTACCTCAAATTCATCTTCAGGCATCCATTCCCTTTCCAGTAAAGCCGAATCTTGAGACTCTCTATCTCTTGCATCTTCGAACTCATCTTTGGATTCATTTACTGCATTGTTCAATGAGATAGCTTGATTGATTATTACTAACTGTTTCAAGAGCAACTTTTCACCAGATTTTGTATCCCACTTAGACAAAAATGAAATCTCGCTATCTTGCTTGTGTAATAGCCATCCATTAATTGGGTCCTTTGCTAATTTTAGACGGCTAATACCTGGGTCAATCCATTTGTCTGTAAATTTAACCATAACTTCAGATTTTGCCACCGGATCTGAATCCATAAATGGATGATTGAAGTTCACGGCTACAGGAATAGAGGTAATCTCTCTCAGTTTGATTAATATCATCAGATTAGTGATTAGAAGTATTGTGGTAAGAATCAGTATTTCTACCACCCAGTAGCTTACTATCAAACTGACGATAAATAGTATTGAAATAATCGTACTTTGGGTCCTATTGGATGTATTTTCATTTACTGAAACAGGAGTTTTGGAAAAGAGAATCAATCCTTTCGGGGCGTCCATACCCCCGCCACGCGCAAGAAGGACATGAAACCCTCGTCCATATGCTAAGAACACCCCCATCATTCAAGAAGGGTGGAATCACGAACCACCCCGTAGGGGTGTTAAAGGTCGAGTTGCCACAAGGTAATATTATCGAGGAAAGGCGTGGAGGCGTAGGCATCCTTGCCACCTTGGTTGGAGAGATGATTAAAATCAACTCCAACGGTTACATTCGATGTGAAAGAACGCCTGCTGAGGCAATGCCTAGGATTGGACAAGTCGTCGTAACCAATGGCATAATTGCTGCAGCAATTCACGAAGCAGATGCGATTTTGGAGGGTGTTGAGGCTCTTATCGAAATTGAATCCGACAGTTCAGAACTGGATTGTATCCTTCAATTGATTGAAGATGTTGATACTTACAGAATATTGGACCTGCACCCTAATGCTAGATTAAACATCGAAGCACCTGAAGAAAACCGTTCATCAAACTGGTGGGATGATGCAAATAACAAATCAACAGGATGGACAAAGGCGAGCCGGTTGCCGACGATTGAAGCATCGGTAGAAGCTCCAGAGTTCATCCAAGCCAAAGCAGCATCAATGGTCCATAGGCACGCCATAGGAGGAGTTGTTCTAAAACCGGGTTGTGTATTCTCAAATGAGACTGATTCGCTATTCAGCCTTGCAGCCAATCTAAAATTACATGGCAAACCTTTGTTGGTCATCAGTAGAAGGAGTCGAGAAGATTTAGTTGTCAACTTCGATTTGCCAACTGAAGATTGTTTGTGGCTCTCACAAAAAGATGCAGATGGTGTTCAATTTGTCGATATCGATGCAATAAAGGGAACTGTGTACGGGTTTTTAGAAGGAAATCTGCGAGCAGTTTTACTCTTAGATGGACTTGAATATTTGGCCAACATATGCGGTTCGAAAGAAGTAATTGAGATGGTACGTGAACTTGGAGACAGGATGAGATATGAGGACGATTGTCTATTGATATCTTGTGACAAAAACGCTTGGACAAAATCTGAATCTGCTCAATTAATGCGTGCAGCACCTTACTTGGAAACCGATACAATCGAGGCATGGAATCACGATTCCGAATCACTCCTAGACCATCCATTAATGGCCCCACCTACCGAAGAAGAACTTCTTCGATTAGCCGAATATTTAGAAGCAAACACTCCTGAATCATTTACATTCGAAAACGAACTCATTGATGATGGTTCTCAAGCCCCGGGAATATCCACAGAGGATGAAGAAATACCGATAGAAGTGATTGAAGAGGAAATCATCATCACTGAGGTCATTGAAGAGGTTGGTGTGGAAGAGAAGGTTGGCGTCATTATTTCCAAGGTACCTCGCACCCCACAACGAATGAAGAGACGTAAATCTAGGCATCCAAAAATAATGAATGATAGAGAGACACGGACTGCAGGTTTAGCCGCTGCAACCGATGGCAAGATCGAAAGTGAGATGCCGACAAACAAGTTTCTGCCAAAGACAGTTGTAGGGCAAGGAAGAGAGGGGATTCTTCCGAATATTCCCAATGTAATTCCAAACGAGTTACAAGATGTTGTGCGACAGAATTCAACCAAACGAATTAGTGTTATGCCAAAAGTCAAATTCGGACCTAATTCAATAGATGCTGCTGCCAAAAATGAAGTCTCAAGAAAGTCAACCATCAGCCCTGTAGCAGCAAGAGGTGTTGAAGTGCAGCGTAATATTTCTAACCGCTCACAGGCTTCAAGTGTGCCTCAGAGAAAGATTGACCTCGAAAAAGAATTGCTTTCATGGAAGTCCCAGGAGGAAGATTCATGAGTGTATCGCACCAAGAGAAACTACAACTAGCTCTTTCCAATGCTCGTCAAGTATTGGGTAAGAAGAGCAAAGTTGGTAGTCCTGCACTTTCAAAACTGAACCGCTTACGAGGAATTGAATCGATTGAAGATTCACGTGAAGGTAACTTAATATCACGCAACAGAGTAAAAACGCGACCGGTTTTTGACATGGTAGCCGACCAAATATTAGGCCAAACCGAACCTTGGAAACCAAGTATAGAACTTGAAAAGGCCGACTCTAGTTTAGCCCATATCGCTGCAGAAAGAATCAGCTTAATGAGAGAAAAGCAGGTTACTGAAGAGATTAGTGATCAATTACTAGGAGACTCGATAGGTGTACTAAAAGATGGTAGGCCGATTTGGGCTGAAGTTTTAGACTCTCAACGGGGATATGCGATTAACTCTACAGATTATAGTTTGAAGGATTTATCATTTAGACCAAAATGGCCCCCTGTTCAAAATATGTCCGACCACAACACATGGAAGTCTTGGCATGTTGTTGAAGAAAACTCAAGGGCCTCTCTGGCGTGTGAAAAAGTCGTTGACAAACCCGCAACATCAATGAATCCATTACTCATATTGGGAGAGAGTGGTTGCGGTAAATCACATATTCTTAGCGCATCGGTACAAGCGATGATTCGCCGCCAAGATGGAAATGTGCATCTACTTTCAACAACAGCCATGAGAGGATGGGAGTCACTACCCGAAGGTTGGGAAGATGCTGTTGCACATGCTAATCTAATTGCTATTGACGACCTTCATCTCGCTGAAGGAAAACTCGCTACTGAATTAGGACTGATGATTGATTATGCCCTCAATTTGGGCGTGCAAGTCATCACTACATCACGCGTAGATTCGAATGAATGGCAAGCAAGAAGGTTATGGGAAGTCATGCGTTCAGCGACCAGTATTTGGATTAGAAAACCAAGCGCATCATCATTGATCACACACTTGAGAAGAGAGGCTAGTGGTCGTGCTCTACTACTGGATGATTCGATGCTAGCGCGTATTGTGAAATATGGTGGTGGGGACTGGAGAAGTACCGATGCTGCATTAGAGAAGGTGACGTTAGCAATCGAATCGGGTGAACGAATTATTTCAAGCGACGATGTAACTAATCTGTTGGAAGACACACCTCTAATGATTACTGAACAGGAACGATACACAGAGCGTGAAGATATTCAAGACGTTGCCTCAAGAGTGGTCAGTGAAACATTGGACCACGTATACACGGGAACCGATATTGGAGGTGTTGACCTTCATGTAACGTTACCAACAATGAGCGACAATTGGGAAGTTCCAGAACTGACCATTGCTGAAAAGGACGAGTTGCATGAAGTTCTTACCAGGGACAATTTGATTCCACATGTCACAACAACGTTAACTATCGACGAGAGAGAAGAGTTTTTACTTCATTCAGAATCTAAAATAGATGGCCTTGACAATGTTAGAATCAGAGAAACCACTGCTAGTATCAATAATCTAACCGACCAAATGTTTGAAGAAATGCATAGTGAGCATATCGCAAATTCAAATCACTTGATTGAACTTGAAAAAGAAATGATTATTTTGTCTGAACGGAGCAGAGAAGCGAGTGTCGAAGAATTGATAAAAATCGCCGACAGAGTTGGAGAAATAGAGCTAGAACTCGGAAATATCTCCGAAGTTCCAAACTTTTCTCGTTTGACACCAATTGTGGTATTAGCACCTCTAGGTGGAGACAAATGAGTAGTCCCTGGTGGATGGCAGGTGTGGCGTTTACATGCCAAGAAAATTGCGGCAAGTGTTGTGATGAACCGGGCGGGATAGTATACCTCCGCCCTGAAGATGCACAAATCATGGCTGAACATCATGCCATTGAAGTTGAAGATTGGCTCGAAAGAGATTGTAGGCAAACTTTGGACGGAAGATGGGTGCTCAAGTCTGACCCTGTAACTGAGGTTTGTATCTACTTAGATGATGATAAGAAATGTACAACTTATCAAGCCAGACCAGCACAGTGTAAATCCTATCCATTCTGGGCTGAAAATGTACGTTCAGACCGTTCATGGCGTAAAACGGTTAGCGAGTGCCCTGGATTAGATTCTGAAGAAGCATTCATCATTGATGGTGAGACTATTCGTAGGAAAATTCTAGATGACAGGGATGCATCTCGGGGATTCCGCAAATTACCGTCAAAATCACCTTGATATGTTATAAATTGGATTCAGACATCCATTGTAACTAAGTATCTTTTACTACACCTAATCAGCATTAATTGAATAATTTAGCGTCGCACTTATACAGAAGTGGCATGTCCCTGAGCGTGGATGGTGATTTCATGAGTGAGGACAAGTCATTGCTAGATTTGACCACAGCACACCTGAATACTGGTTTGCGAGGTGTTCCAGTTGGCACATGCAGGACATCCTATGTCACTCCAGGAGAGGGCGTTCATTATTGCGGATACCCTATTAGCGAATTAGCGATGATGTCACCTGAAGATATCGTTTATTTGCTATTCCATAAGGAACTACCAACATTAGAGCAATCCGTGGAATTTAGAGAGGATTTGCAATCGCGAGGAGCGATTCCAGATGGCATAGAACAAGTTTTGGCTACACTTCCAAAAGAAGGCCATCCAATGGACTGGCTATCAATCGGCATACATACACTTGGAATGCTTGGTGGAGTTGATGATTGGCGAGAAGATGCAATGAACCTAATTGCTAGAATGCCACGACTAATGGGCCTAATATTTAGGTACAGAGAAGGCCGAATAAGTGGTATTCCAGAAGATGATTTGTCATTACCTCTTGTTGGAAGATTTACTAATACTCTAGATCTTGATGGAATAGACAAGGCTGTTATGAACCGGGTTTTGTCCACATATCTAGTTCTCCACATGGACCACGGAGGAGGAAACCTCTCCACCTTTGCTGGCAAAGCTGTCGCTAGCGGTCATGCTACTGTTTACTCATCAATGGCTGGAGCAATGAATGCATTATCTGGCCCATTACATGGCCGAGCAAATCAATCGTGTTTTGAATTCGTTCAGAGAATTGGAACATCCGACCCGGCTGAAGTTGAAAGATTTGTACGTGGCGAACTGGATGCAAAACGCCCAGTATTCGGTTTCGGCCATGCTGTGTTGCGAAGTGAAGACCCTCGTGCTACTGCCCAATTTGCATTAGGCGAGGAAATTTGTCCAGATGATGAATATTTCAGAATCATCAGAGTATTACGACAAGTTGCTCCAATGGTTCTTTCAGAAAATCCAAAGATTCGTAATACGAATGCAAATGTTGACATTGCAAGCGGGACATTACTAAATCATGTAGGACTAAAAAATGCTGAATATTATACCACCTTCTTTGGATGGGCTAGAGTTGCTGGAATCGGTGCACAAATAGTTGATGAAAGAACTGTAATGCGTGGCGGAAAAGGAATTCCAATCTATCGTCCAAAGTATATCGCCGAAGAACAGACTCTTCGTCACTTAGATTGAATAACCGGTCTTGGCGTTTTGCCACAACCTCGGTGTCCAATCATCCTTACAGCACTCCAACCTAATTGTTCATCACTAATCTCATGCCAAGGTGCTACATCATCTGGAGTAATTCCCTTCTTCAAATCCATCCATTGTTCATCACTCAGGGGCATAGTAGCAGGCCTAAGCCAACGAGAACTTCCACAAGGTAACTTCATACTAGGATCCGCATAATCTGTAAGAATCGATAAACCTGCATTCAATAAATCTCTTTCTAATTCTGGATGTCCAGGCCAGACATAAACCGGGAAACCATCTCGAATCTTGGTTAATCTATTCAATTGTCTTCCATGAAGGCCAACAGGCATTCCAAGGTGGATGAAGCGCTTTGCACCTTCAAAATAATCGACCGCACATGGCATCATAGGCGCCCCCGAACGTTTTTGCGAACGCAATAGTCGCCTAAATGAATTAGCGATGAACTCAGGAGCAGCACGATATCGCTTGCTGTTATGGGTACCTGTTCTGGGAACGATTGGTAATAACCTAGACCACGGACGTTTTGAACCCGAAATTTTTGCAACTTTAGACATTTCCCGATGGAATGCATAGAACACTGCTGCTTCATCATGTATTCCGGCTTCGTCTACCATCCCACTTGCCAATTCCATTACTCGAGCCATTCTCGAGGTTGGATCTTTAGCGATTTCAGGCAGGCTGCGTTTTATTTCTAAACAAGCTACTTTCGAATGTTCCTGCCAAGGCACTAGCCATTCTTTGTCTGCCATTAGTTTCTCAAAGGAACAAAACCCAACTTTTTCTAAATCTGATAAATCCCATTCCTCTACAATCTTTGGTCTGCCTTCAAGCATGTATTCAGGAATCGAAACAGTGTGGTCGTGATGAACAACTAATTGGTCATCAGCGGTAAGGCGCAAGTCAAACTCTACACCATCCATTCGCTGCATTGCTTCAACCAAGGAAGCATGAGTATTCTCAGCAGGCTGATTCCACCCCATTAGCATGGCTTGGTAGGATTTCGTTATTGAATCATACGCCGGTTAACTAATCCGGCCCAACCATCATAAGCAAACATGCGGGTCATTAAGCATGGCAGAAGACCAACGCGTACGAGGATATTGCGCATATGATTGGGGAAAGAGTGCTTTTGAGACATCGGTAACTACTGCAATATTCCCTGCATGGTTCGCCTTTTTGTTTGCTGAAGCGAATGGAATTTCCACCAAATTCCTGGGATCAGAATGGACCGCTGATGCTATGTTTTCAATGGCAGTAATGGCTGGTGCACTCTTTGTTGCAATTTGTGCGCCATCGTTAGGAGTCATTGCTGATCGTCGTATGATTAAATTATGGTGGCTCAGGATATTAACGATTATCGGCTCTGTGTCTTGTATTCTGTTAGCACTATCTCCGTATCTGAGCGTGTCGATGGGGTGGGTTTGGGCCATGATTATGTTCATGATTGCCAATGTCGGACTTAATGGTGCAGGCGTATTCTACAATGCACTACTTCCACATATGGGTGAACAATCTGAAATGGATTCAATCTCAAACAAGGCCTTTGCAGCAGGATATCTGGGAGGAGGAATACTCCTAGTCGTTCACCTTGGAATGTGGCTTACCCTTAGTGGCTCCTGGGTCATCCCATTCATCATGGCATCATCAGGAATATGGTGGCTTGGATTTGCCCAGATGACATTCAGAATGATTCCAGAGCCACACATCGAAAATGAAATGGAACCGATGGGCATAATTGATTCTACAAAAATGGCACTTGGCGAAGTTAAATCTACATTAGCCGACATCAAGAGTTTCAGAACTCTATTCATCTACATGATAGCATATTTCTGTTTTATCGATGGAATAAACTCGGTTACTGCACTAGCAGGAGTGTTTGGAATCGTGGTTTTGGGACTAACCACCACAGGACTGATTCTAACAATTGTAATTATTCAATTCGTGGCAGCACCTGCCGCTATTGGCTTCACAAAGTTAGCAGAAAAGTGGGGCACTAAGAGCGCTTTACAATTTTCACTCGTTTGCTGGTGTTTCGTAATTGTCGGAGCCCTATCATTCGCACCACTAGAACTTGAAAAACATGAAGAATATGATGTGCAATATACCTGGGATGAGGATGCTAATCTCTACATTGCAGAGGCAAGAGAAGGCGTGAACAACATTGCAGCACTCCCCGATGATGATGAACAAATATGGGCACTTGAATACGAAGCAATCCTACCTGTGGAAGAAAATCAAGATGTCAAAAGACAAGGTTATGCTGTCAAATGGGCCTTTGATGATGACAAGCCAGTCCCTGTAGAAGTAATATTGACTGCAGACAACATCGAAAACCTGAAGTCTACTATGGATGAATCTAGATTTTCTTACAGTATAGAGGGTGGCGAGTTTGGAAATAAAACTGGCCTTGGATTGCATCACCCTTCAAGCCTAGGCGATGGAACATTAGACGTTATTCCTGAAACTGTTCGCTCAATGGTTTGGGCTCCGCTCGGAATGACTGTATTCTTCCAATTCTTACTACTCGGAGTATTTGCAGGAGCACTACTTGGTGGATCTCAAGGCCTAGCACGTTCGATGTTTGGACAAATGGTTCCTGAAACCCGTTCAGCTGAATTCTTTGGATTCTTCGGATTCTTTGGTAAGGTTGCTGCTTTACTAGGTCCTCTAATCTATGCTCTGATGACTATCTGGTTTGATTCAAGAGTTGGTATTTTCGCACTATCAATACTGATTATTGCAGGAGTAATCATACTCCGTAAGGTCGATGTCGAAGACGGTATCGCTGTGGCCAAAGCAGAGGATGAAAGAAACCGTTCAACCTCTCAAGAGTGAAAACGCTCATAGCCGCAGGCTAGTGGAGTCATAACAATGAGTCCGTACACGGTGATGATGGGACTTATCCTGATTCTCACACCTCTCATCTGTTGGCTGTTCACTCTAGGAAGGGAACACACCCGTACACCTTTGGGAAAAGCGTTCGAGATAATTCACGAGAACAGATATTATTTACACATACTGGGCTATTTGTTAATCATCAAATGGAAAGCACTTACAGATCAACTGAATGAACCGATAAAAATCAAAACTGGTAACTGGACCGAGTGGATTTATTCATTAGAAGGCGATGCCACATTATGGATTCAGCAAACATTTGAGAACGTTTGGTTAACAGAATTCCTTAATTTCCACTATCTGTTCATATATTTGTTCTTAATTTACATTACTACTGTGTATTTTGCATATGTGGGCGAGAGAGATATGACAGACAAAGTCGCCCTCAATTATTTACTGATTTATGCATTAGCAGTTCCCTACTACCTCTTCTTCAATGTTGAAGTTACTTCGTCATGGATTCCTGGAATGAAAGCGCTACTCTACCACGATGGATGGTACACTTTGTTTTATGCTACACATGACCCGCTTGATAATGCAGTACCAT
>CASICT010000035.1 GCA_949373265.1 Candidatus Poseidoniaceae archaeon
AACATGTAGTGGTTTACAACACGCCACCTAATACAGATGGAAGTTATTATTACGGGGTAATTAGCACTTTAGAAGATGGTTCAATTATCGATAATCTTTCACTAGGCAATGCTTCTTTGAGCGAACCTGTTAACGAATTAGGATCTCCTATTACCTCCCCATATGGCCTCCAAGCAATCTATGATATTGAGAATGGGACCACTTATCTAAGTTGGATCGATGTATCCCAAGTTGATGCATCAATCGGTTCTATCCATACGACATCTATCTGGAGCCATTCTACTCAAGCAAACATTAGCAATTGGATGAGTTTGAACAAAACACAAATTGTAGCAAATCTTTCTTCGTCTGTAAATTCTTATGAAATCGTACATCTATCTGACGTAAGTCGTGTAAACTTCTACACCGTCTTGCACTCTTTTGATGGCGAACTAGACGCCCGTCTTCTTTCGGGTAACACCCTGATTGAAGGTCTGAGTGAAGATAACGTAGGTCCTGTAATCGATGGAACTTTACTCGCACACTTCAATGCTACAACAGATAAAACTGCTCTAAATTGGAATGGTTCTGTAATTGAAGATGTAAATCACACATTGCATATTTGGCGCAGCATCTCTGCAATTTCAGACATTCACGCTGATGGAGTCGAAGAGATTGTTCAATTATCTGCAAATTCAACCCACTATAACTTCACTGTAGAATCGGGATATAGTGGCGAGTCCTATTATTTGATTACTCTTTCAGACGAATTTGGTAACCATCAAACAAATCTTGCATTGGCACCTAATGCTCACGTTTACGAGTACACCTTGACGACCAATCAAAACATCGTCACCGACTTGTCTGCATCACATTCACTGGGTGTTACACAGTTAACATGGACTGATTTAGCCGACCATTCAGAAGCGACCTATCAAATCTGGAGGTCTACTACAGGTCAAATTAATTCATCCACATTCAATACTTCGAATGTAACTCTTCTAGCAACAGTCGAAGCAGGAGTTGAACATTACAATAACACATTTGCAGACGGAGTTTCTGAATACTCTTGGTATGCGGTTACAGCAATTGCATCTTTTGGCACAGGGAATACTACTTACTCGCAAACCAACCTTTCACTAACCCTGAATTCACTCAGTGCATATGTTGGTGAAGATACAAAGAAACCTACAGCGCCTGTAGTATTGAATGCCAACTATCTGGTTAATGGTACAACACAGATCAGTTGGATGGGCGGTGCCCAGGAACAAGACACAATGTGGACAGTATATCGAAATCTGTACACTGAACTCGATGAAGAAGCCTTCTGGGTACAGGTAGCTCAAATGGAAAATGACGGAATTTCCCTACATACCATATTCGTTAACACCCTAGCACAGACTGGAGAAGTTGTAACTCCAGTTTACGCTATTGGAGCCACAGATGCATTTGGTAATGCAATAGAATTTGAAGATTGGAGATTAAGTAGTTCGGTGAATGAAGACCGCCAATCGCCTTACTTGCAATTACAACTCTATGATTCTCAAATGCAACTTGAGACCAGCCGTTGGTTCAATGGAGGGGAAAGTGCAACTTTTTCCAATCTAGCAGTTGATAACTACACAATTAAATTCGCAGTAAGTGATGATGCGGCATCTATTGATTATACAATGTCGACCGATTCAGAATCTAAAAACCTGAATCTTGCAGTCGGACTTGCACAAATCACCATGGCTGTTTCTGAAGAGATGGCTAACATCTCAATCTCCTTTACAGTGACCGACTTTACAGGAAATACTGCCTCATTTAATACCCTTTTCTGTACATCTTGTCTCATCCAAGAAAATACCGAAATACAGGTGGATGATGAAGAGAAAGAGGTTGCTGAAGACAAAGAAGAAGTCAACGACCCAAATGTTAGAATCTTGATTGGAGTATGTATTATCCTATTATTGATTATCATCTCCCTTATGTTCCGTGGTCCAAAGCCCAGCATTACAAAACCAGAGAAAGCACTTTCTGGACTCCCATTGAAATCTGAAGACCAATGGATTTCAAAGTACATCAATTAAATTAAGCATAGAAAATAATCAGCATGGTTACGCTGAGTTGATGGTTTATTCTCTTCTATAAAGAAAAACTCCATTGCTAACTACCGTCTTAGGATGGCGACAGTTTACGCTTATGATTCTCAATATTATCAGCCGGGTAGTTAATGTAGTAAAAGTTCTCGCCAAAGCCATGAATGATATGTCTTCACTCAAGATAAAGCCTGGTTTTGCCTTCCTTATGGCACTAGCCTTGATCACTACCTCCTTTGCAGGAACATCGTATGCAGACCCTGTAACCGGTGGAAATGGAACAGGATCCGGAGCCGGTAATGGTACAATGGCAAACACGAACACATTTGTGTCTATGAACTATTACACCGAAGTAGCATTGGTTGAATACGATGATGCAGGTGCAGGTAATACTAACCTTACAGTCGATTTATATATCTCTGAAGTAGGATTTGAAAACAACAATTGGACACTTTCCACTGACGCTATCTCTGAACAAGACAACACCACATGGAACACACATTATTCGGAATTTAACTTGTCAGTATCTACAACTATTGTTGAAGAAACTTGGTACAACGTGGACGCTACAGTCTACAACGACACTGACTATGAAGTAGGATACGGTTACATGCAAATCTGTATGTACAACGGCAGTGTATGTGAAGAAATAGATGAAGCAGAAGAAATGTTTGATGAAATCGATGCCGACGGTGATGGAGCCATTAATGGTACAGAACTAATCAATCACGAAAACCTGATGCGCAGCGAAGACAATCAATCTCCAATGAACAGCACTGAAGAAAGCGAACTTCTTGCTGAAATGGCACAATACGACATTGGCTGGATGAGTACTGAAAGTAACGACACAGAAGATGCAAACGATAGCATGCTTGAATTTAATGAATTCATGAGCTACTACTACGACAACATTTCCATTGGAGATGTCGAATACCACCTCACCTCTGATGGATTTTTAGAAATTGAAATTTTATACTCCGGAGATTATTATGGGTATGCCATTGTTGAGATTTACTCTGCAGGCAGTCTTCCAGGCGATAACTGGACCATGGTTTTCAACTCGTCGCAAATCTCACTGTATTTCTTTGAGATAGACTTGGAAGGGAACAACCTCACTGAAAGTGTGTACTATGTTTACATCCACCTCTACAGCGATGATGGAACGTTATTGTCCACTACCATGGGCCCGATCGTAAATTACGATTACGACCAAATGATGTTTGATATGTATGACAGTGACATGAGCGGTAACATTTCTGTAGACGAATTTATTGAGTCATTGGATAATATGAGCCAGGAAGATGGCCAGCCACCAATGGACAACTCATCGAAAGACAGGTTTACCAACCTGTTCTTGACCGAAGATACCAACGGTGACGAAGAACTAGACCTAGTTGAATTCTTATCTTTTATGGAATCACTCAACAATGAAGGTAACTACACAGAATTAGAGATGATGATGATGATGACCGATTCTGACCAAGACGGCAACATCACGCTCTCTGAATTATTAGACAGTAGAATCTCTGAAGATGAAATAGATGTAGATAGAATGACTACCTTCTACACCAACCTCTTCAACTTTGAAGACGAAGATAGCAATGAAATGCTTAACTTTAGCGAATTTGAATCGTTTTACGTAAATCTAGACAACCTCATGGGCGACTACTGCTACGACGTCATGGCTGGAGATGCAATCACAGCTGAAGGAACATTCGAAGACGAAGAAAGTGGAAACCAGACCGATTTGATGTTAGGCGACAACGCCCCTTCAAACGGTACCTTCTGTGAATGGACCGAAATGAGTTCCGATGCCCTCATATTAATGTTGGACACAGACGGAGATGGCTACCTTAGCCTGTCTGAAGTCTCGGCTGAAATGAGTAATGAAAATGAAACAGCCGACGATGAAATGAGACTTGGATGGATTTTCGAGTCCGCCGATTCTGATGGTAGTGGTTTGCTTGACAATCTCGAATTCGGTGAATTCATGATGCAACTTCATGAGGAGTACTTCCCAACAGATGCTCAAATATTCGGCATGTACGACACTGATGGTGACGGTAACCTTAGCCTGTCTGAAGTCTCGGCTGAATTCAGTAATGAAAACGAAACAGCTTACGATGAAATGAGACTTGGATGGATTTTCGAGTCCGCCGATTCTGATGGTAGTGGTTTGCTTGACAATCTCGAATTCGGTGAATTCATGATGCAACTTCATGAGGAGTACTTCCCGACAGCTGTCCAAATTATGGAATTATTCGATGCTAACGGTGACGGTAGTGTTTCTCTTACAGAAACATTCGCTTTCATCAACGAAGGTTCGGAAAACGATGACGATATCCTTTCTGCAGTTGAAGAAGAATACCTTGGAGTGTTGTTTACAATCCACGATACTGACGGTGATGGATTGATGAGTGCTAGCGAATTCCCTGATTTCTATCATTCCTTCTTCGAGAAAGAAGACCACGATAATGATGGAGACCATGAAATAGACATGGGTTGCTACGACGTTGTCAACCACGTAACCATTGACACACTAGACAATCAGATGGACTGTGAATATGCGGGATACATGTGGACCGAAAACATGGACCCCAACGATGGAGAGCACCAAAATAATGAAACCGATTCTAATGAAACCGATTCAGGAGATTCCGATTCAGGAGAAGACGAAGTTAACTTCGATTCAGTAGATGTTTGGTTTGAACAGTGGAATGATGGTTCAATGGAACTCGTATTTGTCGAATTGGGTGCAATCACCAACGCTGATGGAATCCAATATCTCGTCATGATTGCAGACTCTCAATACGGTAACAATGACAGTATCGTCGATCAATCTGAATTGGAAATGCTCATTGCACATTATTCAATGTTCATCGATGTCGATGGAAATGATGAAGGCCTCACTCTTGACGGAAACACTGGCGAAGTTGTTGACTTCTGGGTCGAAATAGAAGGACTAATCGAAGGCGATGATGTTGTGTTTGTACGCCTTGGAACAGTGGTTGAATTCCCAGTATCCGGTACTTATGCGGACTCCACCAGCCATGTCTTTATCGTCGACAGAACAGGCGATGAAAATGGAGCAGGAGAAGACTTTACTTCTACACAAGAAGTTTGTGAGAACACAGTTCGAGTTCACAACAGTGAATCCTGGAACATCGCAACAGTTTCCACAACCGGAGATGAAATGTCCTTCAACTATGAAGAAACCAACGACATGTGGTATGCTGAATCAGATATCTGTGACGCATCAGGCACAATCACGTTCGATCTTGTAAAAGCAGAGAACTCGACCATGCCTGCTGAAGAACAAGAAGACTGGACTTGGGAAGATGAAGAAATGAATCTCCTCCCAATCTGTGATTGGTTTTACGATGTCACTTTCGCAAATGGCACCATGATTTCTGAACAAGGCGTTGATGAAGCAACAGGCGGCGACCGAATCATTACACTCGCTGATGATGCGGCTTACGAAATAGGCGTCTACTGCTGGGATCCTGAGGGAGGTAACATGACCGTTACTCTCTCGAGTTCACTAGGAAATCAGACCAACACCAGTATGGGATATGCTTGGAGCTGGATGAGTTTCGCTCTCCCTGCTGGCACCGGTGGTAACTTCACCATCGATATCTCATGGACTGATGGCTACCATTCAGAGTCTGGGAATCTAACTGTTATCGCTACTGGCGATGGCAGTGCTGGCGATATCAGTGATACTGAGGCTGAAAGCGAAGGAATCCCAGGGTTCACATCTGTACTGGGCGTTCTTGCGTTCCTCGGTGCGGCTGTACTTTCAGGGCGTCGAGACTGAAACCAGTCCTGATGCAGTAAATTAGCACCACAATGTGGTGCTCAACGCTTTGTTTGCGTATGCTAGGTTGTCCACGAAGTTCTGTTCAATCCTTTGATGAAGAGAATTACTGACCCCGTGAAGTTAGTTGCTTGATTTTATCATTAATTTTACGAAGGATCTGAACAATGGCTGGTAATATCAAAATACAAACAGCAAAAAAGCCACCCACTATGAAAACAACTATCCCACCTTCACAATCAAATGGTTCAGGAATTGAATACATCCCGCTAACAGCTGGTTCACAATTTCTAATACCTTCAGTCGTCCACAGCAATAGGGCACTAATTATTGATAATATGAAAAATGCAAGGCCAGAGAGATATCCCCATTTTACGAAATTATCTGCTGTCCATAATGATGGCGAGTCCCAAGAGAAATTCTCTCCACATTGAGGGCAATCAAACAATCCATACGCGCCATCATCTAATTCAATATCTTCTTCACAATGAGGACACTGAATTTCTATCATGGTTTCCTACCATCAGTTCCTAACAATTCGTATTGAATAAGATTTGGCCGGTTTCAAAGTCCAGGTACTGGGTGAACCCATCCAAACAGATCTTCATCGATTTCGTTTTGGATATTAGTTAGAGCATCATACAACTTTACTGTTAAATCTCCGGGAGTAACTCCATCCGAATAGGTGGCGGTATTGTCCCCTAGAGTGATTGAACCGATTGGAGAAATTACGGCTGCAGTCCCACAACAGAATGCTTCTTCAGCACTCATAGCAAATTCAGCGAGAACTTTGGATTCTACAACTTTGTATCCCATATGTCTTGCAAGTTGAATTATTGAATTTCGAGTAATCCCAGGTAGGATTGTTCCTGTTAATTCAGGGGTGTACAATACTCCATCCTTCAGACAGAAGAAATTAGCAGCACCAACCTCTTCGACATATTTGTGTTCTTCAGCATCAAGATAGATGACTTCAGCAAAGCCAGCTTCCTTTGCTTTCCTTGATGGCATCATCCCAGGCGCATAGTTTCCTATTGCCTTCACGCCACCAGATCCTCCGGGGGCTGCACGGTGATGTTCATCGCTAATGAGTAAATTAATGCACGACATTCCACCCTTGAAGTATGGACCAACTGGTGTGACATAGATCATGAATGTATATTCGGGAGCAGGTGCGACTCCCAAAATAGCACCGCTTCCATTCAACAGAGGTCTGACGTATAGTGCGCCCTTACCCATTGGCGGGACCCAGCGTGAATTCTGTTGTACACACTGTTCTACAGCATCGATGAAAATCGATTCAGGAACAGGCGGCATTTTCAATCTATCAGCGCCTCGTTGCATACGTCGGGCATTTTCTTCCGGGCGGAATAAAACAACCCTATCGGCTGCTGTACGGTATGCCTTCATTCCTTCGAATAGGCCTTGGCCGTAATTGATGACTCCTGCTGCTGGAGAAATTGATATGTTGCCGTAGGGGTGCATCTGTCCCGGCTTCCAAGGAGCGTTTATTGCAGTCTTTGCAATGTACATGTGGTCAGTCTCTGTCATAGAGAATGTTAGAGAGTCCCAATCAACCGGTGCTTCGCTCATCGTAGCGGACCAGCGCCCACCTGTATTCAATGATTGTGCGCGAAATGGCTGAAAGTTCTCTTTCGACAAGTTGTTGTCCTATCGACTTTCACAGTGTTACATGCGCTGGAGCGGTGATATTGCAATCATCACCGGAAGGTATGCCTCAATCGATGACTCAACAGTCGTGGAGTTGTGGGCGCGCTCACGTAGTAGTGAGTCAGTTCTACTACGGGTTCATGGCATAAAACCGTGGTTTGAAATCACACCTAATGGGCGATGGGACAAATCCCGCGAAGTAGACTTGGACCAGGTGCTGGGTCATGAGGACGTCAAAGGAATAGAAGGCCCTGAAATGAAATGGACCGATTTAGGAATCAAACCGGTTTGGAAGGTATATGTTACTCAGCCATTCATGGTCCCTAAAATTAGACAAGAGTTTTCTGGGCGCTGGACAATTCTGTCTGGCGACATTCCATTCGTCAATCGATTTTTCCTTGATGGAGATTTATCGATGCATGTTAGCGTTGACGGTAATCAAGTTGAGAGCGAACACCCTGTCGATATTTGCCTAGACCTTACGATGGATGATGTTTCTCATTGCGAACCATTCCCTGCTCCCTTCAAGATATTCTCATTTGACCTAGAGACCTCTATCGCTCACGATACAATTCTGTGTGCAGCCGCAGTAATCGAGGACATGGGAACTGGTGAAAGAACTAGGCACACATATGCTGGCGATGAAGAATCGATTCTTAGAGAGTTGACACAGTTGGTCAGAAGTAACGACCCAGATATAATCACAGGCTATAATATCGATAATTTCGACATGAGGCGAATCTTCGATAGAGCGAACCTGATTGCCAAACGAGACAAATCTCTGAAAGCAGAATTGATGGGTTGGGGCCGAGTTTCAACATCTGAAGAAGGACGTCGCCGAGACACACTATACCCAACTAGGGGTGCTGCAAGAGCTTGGAATTTAGGAGGGCGGTGTGTGATGGATGCTTGGTGGCAAGCGCGACAAGCATTACGGCCTCAGCGTGAGACTTTGAAATTCGTCTCAAATTTACTATTCCCTGACGATGAAGACATGCAAAAAATGGATGTTGATGCTTCAAATATGGATGAAGAATGGGCAAATAGACCAGATGTGGTCATTGAATACTGTCTACGTGATGCGGAACTCCCATTGAATATAATGCATGAAATTCAAGCATTCCGTCGTAAAGAAGCAGTTGCTGCAGTTGCAAAGGTTTCACTTGATACCAGTGCGAATGGCACAACGTCTCAGTTGATTGATTCTTTAGTGATAAGATTGGCAGACCGATCATCTATCGGTGTGCCACTAACCGGCTCTGCTGACAAAAAAGAAGGCCAAATCACAGGTGGATATGTTCACGATGTTGAAGCAGGATTACATCCTTGGGTTGCGATTCTCGATTTCAAGTCAATGTATCCTTCAATAATGATAGGCAAAAATATCTGCTATACCACCAGAATCGATGAAGGTAGCACAGACCAACCGGTAGATGATGAAGAGATTCACACTTCTCCAACTGGTGCAAAATTCCGTAACGAAAGTGGAAGGCGTGGAATGGTACCTAAGTTACTTGAGAATCTAATGTCTCAAAGAGATGAGCATAAGTCTGGAATGAAAAACGCTGAAGACGATACAAGATATTCCTATCATGACCAAATGCAATATGCGGTCAAGATACTTATGAATTCATTTTACGGAGTATTCGCAAGCGGGTTTTACCGTTTTACTCATCGTGACTTAGGCTCTTCAATTACGGCCTGGGCGCGCCATAACATCAAAAAAATCATTCACAAGTTAGATGACGAAGGCCATCATGTTGTATATTCTGATACTGATTCAATTTTCGTAAAAGCTCCGGTAGAAGATGTCGATGACCCACGTCAAGTTATGATTGATTTTGGCCATGCTACAGCGGAGCGGTTTAGTGAAAAAAGTGCAGAACTTGAATTTGAAAAAGGCCTCTCTGTATTCTTCAGTCATGGTGCTAAGAAGAGATACGTAGGGCAAGTCGTTTGGCCAAAAGAACAGATGCTTGTACGTGGGTATGAAACCCAGCGAACCGACTCCTTCCGGTATCTTACGGATGGAATGAAACAGATGTTCAGGTATGTTTTGGGCGATGATTCCGAATCAGCAATCAATCTAGCAATCGATACTATTGCTGCTGCGAAGAATGGAGAGGTCCCTATTCGAGATTTGATAATGAGTAAATCTTGCAAAGGACGTTGGGATAAGAAAAGAGCTAAGTGGGATTTCACCAAAGACTATGCAAATCCAGATTCGATGGTTCAAGTTAGAGCAGCGAGGGCCCTAATCGACAAAGGTCTACCCTTTACTCCCGGTATGAAGGTTGCATACATCGTAACCAATGCAAGAATTCGTCCAATGCAAATACAGCCTTGGCTAGAAGAAACCCCCGTGATAGATTACGACGGCCAATTCTATGCTGACCGTTTAGCGACTGCTTTTGGGAGAGTCACTGAAGCATTCGGTTGGAATGCGAAAGAATTGCTTGCTGGAAATCGCCAAACATCTCTATTCTCCTTCTAAATGGTAGGTCTGGAAGGGCAAGAGTTGAATGGGACCTGTTATCCTCGCTGTGTGATGAAACCTATATTGATGGCACTGTTGTTCATTTCAGCCAGCCTTGCTGGGTGCATGTCTGATGATGAAGGGTCCTCTTCAGCAGTCGAAGCAATTTTCGATTTTGAGCCGAATAAAAACATTAGAACAGATGCAGATATTGATTTTGATGCAGGGGCGTCTCTTCCTTCTGGAGTATCATTAACTTACAAGTGGGACTTCGATAGCGATGGGGACTATGATGAGACGGGTAGAACTGCAACTTGGTCTTATCCAAACGCAGGAGAATATGAAGTGACCCTTACCGTTTCAGACTCCACAAGTTCAGATTCTCAGACTCGAGATATCAGAATAATCGATGCTGATGCAGTTGAGCCAAACGCAGATGCCGGTTCATATTCTCCCTCTAATGATTGTGATGGTGATAGCGTAAGTTCGGGAAGTTACTATGTCGTTTACATCTGTGAAATGGATAAGAGTACTTCCAACAAGAATCTACTGGGAACTGCTACAGTTAGCCTGGATGGTTCAGGTTCTGATGGTGGCGAATCGGATGAATATATTTCTACATGGGAATGGGACCTTGACCTTGAACGCGATGAAGATGGCGATGGGGACAAGGAAAACGATGCAGACCTTAGTGGGGAGACAGTTGAATGGAAAGAAGTCCAAGCAGGGGAGCACAAGATTGCATTGACAGTAACTAACGGTGCAGGATTAAGCAGTGTTGATGAAGTCGTTGTTAACGTCAACTATGTTGCCAAGTGGAATGAATTCGCAATTGGCGGTAATAACTCTAACAACCCGATAGATATCGATTTCAATTTCCCAGTTACTCAGGATTCAGATTCTGGAAACACAATCCGTCGTGCTGTTGGAGAATTGGTTTACCTGAAAGAAGATTCAGACTGTACCAATGTGCCTGGCGCTAATAATTGCCGAGCAAAACTCGACCTTTACGGTTTCAATTCAACAGATGAAGAGGCGGCAAATAGCAGCGCCATTGGATTAGATCAGCGTCAAAGTGGAGATTGTGATTCAGACACAGATTGTGTATGGCTACAGTTCACGGGCTCCTATCACTTCAGTGAGTCTCAATGGAAAGATGGCGAGTGGACTATGACTTTACGCAACGAGAAGGTAAACGACCTAGAAGTAGAATCATCTAACGTAATACGCCTCTGATACCTCACATAGAGAGGCATACTGGGCGCCGAGTCAGGCCGCACTCCTTGTTCTAGACGAATTCCAACCCTCAACCGCGTCGCGGTCTTCAAATAGGGGTGGAATGTCGGCAAGATTGCAAAGGAGAGAGCAATATGGGATCTCAATGGGAAGATAAGAAGTAAGCCACACCGCAATATCGTGTTCATCGGACACGTTGATCACGGGAAGTCGACCACAGTAGGCCGCCTTCTTTTAGACTCAGGTCATATCGAAGCACACGTTATCGAGAAGAACGAAAAACTAGCTGCTAGAAGCAGGTAAGGCCGGATTCGGACTTGCCTACGTTATGGACGGTCTAAAGGAAGAGAGAGAGCGCGGTATCACAATCGACGTTGCGCACAAGGAATTCTTTACACCTAAGTACTACTGGACTATCATCGATGCTCCAGGTCACCGTGACTTCGTAAAGAACATGATTACTGGTGCTAGCCAGGCTGACACAGCAGTACTACTATGTGCAGCAAACGACGGTGTAAACGCTCAGACAAAGGAGCACGCATTCCTTGCTAAGGTATTGGGTGTTGCAGAGTTAATTATACACGTTAACAAGATGGATATCTCTGGTGTCGACTGGTCAGAAGACAAGTACAACACTGCATGTGAGCAAGTAACAAACCTACTGAAGACTGCAGGTTTCGCAAGACAACTTGACCGTATTCCAATGATTCCAGCATCCAGCCTTAACGGAGACAACGTCTTTGAGAAGTCTGACAAGTGTTCATGGTACAAAGGACCTACACTATTCGAGGCTATTGACGCAGCAATAATGCCGAACAAGCCAGTTGACAAGCCACTTCGCCTACCAATTCAGGATGTCTACAAGATCTCCGGTATTGGAACAGTGCCAGTTGGTAAGATTGAAACCGGAACTCTAAACGTTGGAAAGACAGTAATGTTCAATCCTTCACAGAAGTCTGCTGAAGTCAAGTCAATCGAGATGCACCACACAATGGTACCTAAGGCAGAACCTGGAGACAACGTTGGATTCAACGTTCGTGGACTTGCTGCTGATGAAATCCGCCGTGGTGACGTTGCAGGATATACTGACACAGCACCTACATTTGTCCGCCACGACGAACACTTCGTTGGACAGATTCAACTTATGGACATACCAAAGGCAGTTTCCGTTGGTTATACTCCAGTATTCCACGCTCACACAGCACAAGTTGCTGTCAAGTTCATGGAACTATTAGAGAAGACAAACAAGGCAGGTAAGGAAGCTAACCCTAGTTTCTTGAAGTCTGGTGACGCTTGTCTGGTTCGTTTCCAACCTACTAAACCAATGGCTATCGAACAGATGGACACCTTCCCGGAGCTTTCACGCTTCGCAATCCGTGACATGGGTAAGACCGTCGCGGCTGGTGTCTGTATGAAGATTGAGAAGAAGGCTTGAGAGCCCGACTGGATTAAGATCCGAATGGAATAGGTGAATATCATGGCAGCAGTGACCATCATCAAGCTAACTGGAGAGAACCATAGAGACATCGATTCTGTCTCATCTCAGATTAAAGCAATCTGTGATAATGGCGGAATCAGTCTACGTGGCCCAATCCCACTTCCAACCCGTCGCCTTGTGGTACCTTGCCGCAAAGCACCAGATGGTGAAGGCAGTGAAACTTACGATCATTGGGAGATGCGAATTCACAAGCGTCTTCTTGAAATGGACATTACCAGTGGTAAGGACGAGAGTGCTCTAAGACAGGTCGCTCGTATCCCAATCCCTGACACCGTGAGCATCGAATTATCGATGCGCTCGATGAACTGAAACTAGTCTTTTGACTAGGAGCACCCTTAGGTGCTAATCTCGATGAGTGGATGGTAGATCCTGTTGTTTAGCGATCATCCTTCCCCGATTACTAGCGATTGACTACCGTCTACTCATCCAAATCTTTCCTACAACTTATGATTTAAGTTGCGTAAGCATTCTCAAAGTGCAGCACTTTCAGCTACGCCTGAATCTACTAGATAATTTGCAGTAGCCTCATCCAGGAATAGAATATCTCCTGCACCCAGTTCTATTTCACCATCTGCAGTGATAATAGGGTCATCCATTGATTGTAATACTCTTATTCGCATCAATTGTTGGTCGGGCTCAAAAACCTCTTCAACAACTTTAGCAGGAGTTTCTACATTTGCTTCCGCAGCAGCCCAAGCATCGAAGTCCATCGTCTCGTTCTTCTTCGAAGGGGCTAGTTCCATTGCTGCAGCATGATTACTTCCCTCTTCCATTGCAGTAGCGACTGGTCGTTGTTCAACTGGTTGAATTCCTTCTAATTCAGGAAAAGCATCAGCCTTAGCAAGATCCTCTTCCTCATCCGATTCCATATCGGGTAGGGGTTTAGAGTTCTCTTCGAGTGCGATTGTTGGCGGACCTTGTCCAGTAAGACCCCCACTTTCAGGAACAAACGAATCTAATTGTGTTGTTCCTGCAGCCATGGTGAAACTTTGGCCTAACTCTTCAGAGGCCAATCCCATTTGCATAGCATTCCAATTGACAGATTGTTTGAATCGATTCAACTGTTCTGTTGCATTAGAATAGAATTCTCTTTCTGTGGGGTCATGTCGAGACCAATCTAGGTTAGCAAGTTCTTGACCTTCCGCTCCACCACCTGCTCTTAGAGCAGCACTTGCTGAATGTTGCATCATCGCAACCAATCTCTTTCGTGCAAGTTCCGAGGCTGTTCTGCGAATATTGGCTTGCCTCTTTTGTATAGTCTGCATTTTCAAAGAAGGGCCAACAGTTCGGTATACTTCATGAATCTCCATTTCAACAGTATCGAGTAACTGGCCTACCTTAACCCAAAAATCTTGACGAGGTAATGGCATTGGTACGCTCCTGCCAACTTGTTGCCTTAGAGTCGAGAAGAGTTGTTCCTCAACCTCCTTGGCTTGAGAGGTGTTGAGGAATGTACGCTCGGCCATGCTTCCTCTCGTGGCGCGGGCCACCTATCAACCCTTCAGCCAGTAAACATGAACAGTATAGACGAAGATTCAAACCATTCAACTCTGGGTCCACCGATGGTGGACCCAATTAAACAGGCACTCATTCTAACATTCCTAATGCTGCTCACACCGTGGGCTGCAGCGGATGTTGCTATGTGGCAAGGCCCTAATTCAACCCCAGATTCTTCCAGTCTAGACCCCTCTAATTCAACATATAATGGATTCACATTACCATCAAATCATACGATTACAGGCTCTTCATTTGAACTAGCGCCAGAATGGACTGAGACTGGTGATAACGGCACATACTGGGCCTCGGATAGTCCAGGAGGGTTCTCTGTTGGTAATTCGAATGGAACCTCATATCTGACCTCAAATGGAGATCTAACACTCGCTCCCCAGTCGACTTATGGACAAATGACCGATTTTGAATCTAGTAATGTTCAATTCTCAGGCTGGGGCCCTCATGGCGATGATGTATGGATGCCAGTTAACTTGTCAGACGTAGCATATGGTCCTGCCAATGCAACCTCTGGCCATCTGGTGGCCGGTAGTAATGGTTCAGTACAACCTGGTTCATCCAGTTCTCTGAGGTCACAATTTTGGCCGATTCCAAATATTGTCAGATACTTTAATGTCTCATTCGATAGATGGAATTCTTTCGATTCAGGTGATTATGCTAAAATTCAATACTCGATAGATAATGGTCTAAACTGGCAAAATCTAGACAATTGGTCGGGAGTAACAACTGATTGGGTAGGGGAAATGTATGCCCTAGACAACATTGTAGCAGGTGCCAACAGCATCGGGTTCCGCTATTTGGTCATCACTTCCAATGATTCATCTGCAGATATTGGGTTGTTCATTGACTCATTTAATCTAACCAACCAAGGTAACCCGTTAGGGGCATGGTTTCATGGTAATTCAAGTGGGGAGTATTCCATCAACGCTAATGGCTCGATAATAGTTCCAATCGATTTGTCAGGATTACCGGGACCTCTTGAATTCGTTTATTCTTCAAACTGGGATATTGAAGGTGACTACAATGACAATATGGCTGTAATGATATCGTTAGATAATAATTCTACTTGGACTGTAATGAGTCCTTTACCTGGTGTGCCGGGTATTGGTGTCCCTTCAGGAGGAGTAACGTATAATCAAGAGACATCTGGGTGGAGAGAAGTCCAACACCCCTTCCCTTCATCCGCAGCAGGCCATCCTAATGCCTCTAATGCTCTTCTGAAATTTAGGGTAACTACTGATGCAGTCAAGAATCATGGTGGTAATGCAGTTGATGGCTGGGAGGGAATTATGATCGATGACCTTAGAGTTCTTTCAGCAGTTGGTTCACCTAATATGCAAACTACCACTTTAGAAAATTTTACAAGTTCATCGGGAACAACCCTTGTTTCAGTTCAAGGTTATCAAAATGATTGGCAATACATTACTTGGGAAGGGGACAATGGTCCTTGGTCCGCTTTTGATTCCTTTGAAGTGGTGCAACAATTGCCTAGTGGTTGGCGAGTGGACCATGAGCGAGGTTCGGCATCATGGGAGAGAGGGGCTATCTCCAACACAGCAGGATTTGGTCCTAATAACACAGCATGGCCAAGCGGAGACAAAGGGATGGCCATAAATTTGGATGGAGATTATTCAGATAATACGTATACGCATCTAGTATCTCCAATGTATTACATACCTCTCGGGTCAACAGCCAGACTAACCTTCAATCACTGGATTTGTACTGAAGCAGCATGGGATGGAGGCACAATATTCACCTCGGTAGATGACGGCATAACGTGGCAACATTTTGGCGATAATATATCTGGGTTTTACGAAAGGCTATCTCAAGTCAATACAAATTCACCATTCCATGGGCGCGGTATTTTTGATGGTTCAACAGTGGCTAATGGTTGTGGAACAACCAACACTAATCACACATTTAATCGAATTAGCGGCGATATTTCTAGCCTTGCTGGAAACAATGTTAGAATCAGATTTTCATTCTTTTCTGACACTTATGTCGAGGAAGATGGATGGTACATCGATGATGCTGGTATCGAAATAGATAGATTCCAAAGTCACGGGAATTGGACTAGCCCAATAATTCAAGCCGATGAAGCAGGATGGGCTAGATTGAGCTCACTTTATTGGGAGCCTGAAGGAACTAATATCACAGTTGATGTTCTTGATATTAACGATAATATCGTTGCAGGACATGAAAACCGTCGGCTTCCATTCAACCTTGATATCGCAGCATGGGAATATTCCCAACTTAAGTTTAGAGTCCAATTCTCGACCAACAATGAAACCGTTACGCCAACGATGAAAATACTTCACCATGGAATAACCGAGTACCTTACATTAGATATCATTCAAGAATTAGACTCTTCAATGCCAGAATGGATAACCAACCCCTCTTCAGCTCCATCGAATTCTTCCGAATATAGACTCGAGGTCATGTTGCCCCATTGGAGACCTTACTCGGATGTGAAGGTAGATTGTGATGGTAATGCCACTGCAAGTCTCTTTGAGATAACGAATAGGGTTCCAGTTTTGGGGACCGGATACCCCGTATCTACCGGTGGCCAACCTTCTGTAATAGATGCGAAGAGTTGTGATGAAATACTTGTCAATTCCTTTGGACCTAGCCAGGCAACTACATTGTATCTGAATATTGGAGTTGGCAATTCATTTGAGTGGTTCAGTCTAGAGCCTGTTACTTTACGCGCTCCAATAAACCCCCAAATCGACCTCGGAGATGATGGGATAATAGATTGGAAATGGAATGGTACTTTCCATCATTCAACTGAATTATATTCTCTTGAAATCGATAGTGTGCCAACTCAAATTGATCATAATAATGGCTTTGATATTGATTATTCCAGTAATCTTAATTTTTCAATTTTAATGCCTGCAAGAAACCTTACAGGTCAATCCTGGGACTGTATAGCCCATTCCTACTGTTACAATGGTGGAATCAATTTCATCACTAATGGTTCTCGTAATGTGACTATGAGCGAATCCCTGGTTTGGATAAATAATTCAGGATTTCCTCACTACATGTCTGAATACAAGTTCGGCTTCACTACCGAACAAGAAACCTCATTCCAACTTCTCTCGATAAATCATATATCTGGATTCAATCACTCGATAATTATCAATAACTCTCTAACGGAGTTGTTGTCAATCAATGGTGATGCATCAACATTACCGGTCGGTATTGCAGTTCAAAGAGGAGGAGTGATTTTTAATGGAGCAATAAACCATGAAATATCAATAATTGACACTTGGACATCCCTACCCGGCAGAAACATTCAGGCCGGGCTTTGATTCAACAAGCGGTGTCCAATCATCAAGATTTTACAGAATACACCCGCCCTCGATGCAATGTAAATTTGAAAATATCCACCTCAGCCTCAGCTGACAGCAACTATCGCAGAGGTAACCATTGACAACCTCGACACCGGAGGACGATTTCATCCAAAACTCTGGCGCCGGAGTGATTGGCACTTGATTCCTTACAACAGTAGTTGGGATGGCGAAAACGTCACTTGGTCATTCGAATCCAAAGTGGTTACTAGATGACAATCCCTCGCCTCTATTGGTTCGCTTCGGGAACAGATACCAATGGATTTCTCCTTAGGCCCTGTAATGGGAAGTTTCAGGCTCAGCACAGCACGCAGCATCCACCAATGACCTCGAGGTAATCGCCTTGCGTGCATGGGCGAATAATCGGCCATTGCATGATACTGGGAAACGCCTCTATGGCCATTGAATGTGATGGGTGATGAAGAGATAACTATCACAGGCGAGGTGAGATACTCAGGATTGGTGGGAGCCCATCCACATCCTCAGGATGTAGATTTAGAAGTCACTCTATTCGATGGCGATACAGTAGATTGCCAAAGTGGCCGCAAGTATCGATACACAATGGCCTGTTTAACACAACAATCTCTACAGCCCAGATTTGGAAAACGATGAGCGGCAATGAATTGATAATAGTTCCAGATCTTGTGCGTATTGGGACCAGATAGTCAGCAGCCACTGCAGGAGATGCCACATCAATCATCCCAAGAAATCAGATTCATTCTTAGATTCAAAAAATGCCGAAGTGATATATCTAGAAATAAATGCCCCGGGGGGAAATCAGACTAGCAGACGGGCACGTTTGGCACCCGGGCCAAGACATCCCTCTCCAATTACACGTTACCGATGATAATGGCCTGCCCACCTAAGATGGAACTTTAGTGTACAACCGAAGTGGAAGAGGGTGGGAATCAATCGAATTCCTGACTCCAATCGGAGCGACTTCAGCGGTGATCGATTTACCGCTTAATCGACGAATCTTCAGTACCCCTAATGCACATGAAGAAAAAGGATGGATTGATGTCTTTGATCGAAGGCAATGATCTAGGCAGGAAACCCGATAGTGGGGGGAGGGAGCATGGATGAAGCGTATGCTAGAGTTCATGTTCAACCAAGGTACTCAACATGGATAGATGGGCAATCACTTGGCCTGGACAGTATTGATGAATATTTACTGCCAGGGAATACTCACCGATTCAATTTCACAATATCCGATGATAATGGAATCGAATCAATCGACTTGATACGTTTTGATTTGATCAATGATAAGAATGGATGCGAAATTGAATGGACACCTTGGAATGATGAGATAGTTCATGATGTTGGATGTTTCATAAAACCTCCTAAAATAGAATCAATAAAACGTTGGCAAGCAGATACTTGGGATGTATCTATCGACTTTGAATTAAGATGGGATTTAGAATACGACATTGGTTCGAATCAACATACACCTTCGCTAAAAATGTGGGATGAAAACGCTCCATTAGGAGCAGGTTTCACATCAATCGAGCTCCATTCTTGGTCTATCCATAATGGCGTTTATTTACGAATCGTCGATATCGATGATAAGATGTCACCTCGCGGTTATTTCAATAACAATATTATCTATATTCATGCTCAAGATATAGTAGACATTGACGTCTTAGCCTTTCATAATGG
>CASICT010000036.1 GCA_949373265.1 Candidatus Poseidoniaceae archaeon
GAGTTTCAGACTAACAGTTCTCTGTGCTACGGTTTTACTTGCTGCAAAGTTGCTAATAGATGCTTGGCTACTAGGGTGGGTAAAGACTCTGATGGAACATTACCCAGACTTAGATTTCTCTGACCCATATGGCGAATCCAGTCAAGTTGAAGATATCGTTTCCGAAACCGAGGCTTGAAACGCAAAACCACTTCGCCTTAATCATGAGCGAGAGGCTTGATGTTCTGCGTCTGGGCTATCGTAGAGGTCGAGACCCTAGAATTACAACTCATCTCGCATTGGTTGCTAGAGCATTAGGAGCCGATGGCTTCCTATTAGCAGGCGATGACGATCAGGGGATGTTTGATAACTTAAATTCTGTAAGTGAAAGATTTGGAGGAGTCTTAGAAACAGCCCATGTTAGTGGTTTAGGCCATCTTCGTCGTCATGTAGAAGAAGGTGGAGTCGCAGTCCACCTGACCATGTACGGTGAACCATTTAGACAAGCAATTCCTAAGATTCGTAGAGATAAACCTCTGTTGATTGTAGTTGGAGGGGCGAAAGTACCAGGTGATGTTTACAAGATGTGTCAACACAATGTCGCTGTTGGTAATCAACCGCATTCTGAAGTTGCGGCTCTTGCCCTTTTCATGGACGCATGGTTTGGAGAATCGGGAAGCGAACTACGTTTTGATGATGCTCGGCTAGTTATTGAAGGAATTAACGGTGGAAAGATAGTTCACGACAAAGCCGACGAAGAAGAGTAAGTTTAGTAGTGCTTACTTGTACCCAGTGTATCACTTAATCCGAGCCCCTCGTGTGCGGGTGTGCTCACGCGAGTTCTTCTGGGCCGTTGCCAATGATTATGACCCCTATTCAAGCAGCATTTTCGATGTCGGGTGAGTGGTCTCAGAAAGGAGATACTTCTCTTGGCGACCGATTGCTCTTAGTTGATGCAACAGATGAGATTGCATCAGGTGCGACAATTCCTGAAAACGCTTCTGGAAATGGAGTTCTTTTACTAGCGGATGGTAGTCGCTTTACTGGGCAATTATTTGGTGCTAAATCCTGGGGTGAAGGTGAACTTGTATTCACAACTGGAATGACTGGATATCAAGAATCTCTTACCGACCCATCCTTTGCAGGTCAGATACTGACATTCACCTATCCATTGATTGGGAATTATGGAATACATGCAAGAACCAGTGAGTCTGCAGGCGTTTGGCCCCGTGGAGTAGTGGTTCGACATGCTATGAAAAACCCAGATCATCGTGATTCTATCGCTAGCATTAGTGATTTCCTTGCATTCCATAACGTTCCTGGAATTGAAGAAATCGATACAAGGGCCATTACCAGAAGAGTTCGTGAGCATGGATGCGTTCTCTGTGTTTTCGGACCTATTGAAGATGAAGAAAATCTGAAGGCACATCTAGACCAGATGACATCGCCAGAGTTAGAAGATTTGGTAGAGCAAGTGTCCATCAATGAGCCAGTTATTGTCAATGAGGGCGCAGTAGATGCAATTGGCAAACCATTGCCGCGTATTGCTGCAATTGATTGTGGCATTAAATACAATATTTTGCGTAGTCTATGTTGTGAATTCGAAGTGGTTTGGTGCCCTCCTAGCACCACATTTGAACAAGCTAAATCCTTTGGAATTGTAGCATTGTTTTGTTCCAATGGTCCCGGTGACCCTGCGCATCCGGGACATGCTACAATGGCAAGAAATACTCTTGCAGAGGCGGTTAAGGCAAATATTCCTGTTATGGGTATTTGTCTAGGCCATCAACTGTTAGGTCTTGCAAGTGGTTTGCAAACTTACAAGATGAGGTATGGCCATCGTGGAGCAAATCAGCCATGTATTGATTTAGAAAATGGACGGGTTTGGATAACTAGTCAAAATCATGGGTTTGCTGTAGCGGACCCTGATGCGGGTATGCTTGCTGCTCATCCGTCAGGGGCTTGCTCTCCACCTAGTGAGAATTTACACGGGGCGCAAGCAAAGGTTCGTTTCGTCAACGCGAATGACCGTACCGTGGAAGGCCTAGATTTAGTTGACAAGCCTGTTTTCACTGTTCAATTCCACCCAGAAGCAGCACCTGGTCCACATGATGCATATCCCCTCTTTGCTAGATTCAGAGAACTTGTCGATACTCATTATGGAGGTGGAAAATAATGCCACGCAGAGAGGACTTGAAAACGATTCTTGTTCTTGGCTCTGGGCCAATAAAGATTGGACAAGCCGCAGAGTTTGACTTCTCAGGTTCTCAAGCAGTCCAGGCCTTACGAGAAGATGGTTACAAAGTAATTTTAGTCAACTCTAATCCTGCTACTATCCAGAATGACCCTGAAATGGCAGATGTAGTGTATATCGAGCCACTTCTTCCTGCTACGATAAAACGAATTATGGAAATCGAGCGCCCTGATGCTTTACTTGCAGGAATGGGTGGTCAAACCGCTTTGAATATTGCAAGTGAATTAGCACATGCAGGTGTTCTTGATGATTTAGGAATCGAACTGATAGGTTCAGACCTAGATGCAATCGATAAGGCAGAGGATAGGGACTTATTCAACAAAGTGTGTCAAGAAATAGATTTACCAATTTCTGATGCAATAGCATGTAATTCAATGGAAGATGTGTTGTCTGCGGCTGATGTATTGGGTAGTTGGCCAATTCTAATCCGCCCTGCTTTTACCCTTGGCGGCCTTGGAGGGGGAACTGCTTGGAATACAGGGGAGTTGGTGGAGATTGCAACTCTCGGCCTTAGGAATAGCAGAATCGGGCAGGTTTTGATCGAAGAAAGTATTCTTGGATGGCAAGAATATGAGTATGAGGTCATGCGAGATAATGCAGATAATGCAACTATCGTTTGTACTATGGAGAATATTGACCCAATGGGTGTCCATACAGGAGAATCAACAGTTGTTGCTCCAGTGCAGTCACTTTCTGATAGAGACCACATGCAATTGAGAGACATGTCTCTTTCATTGATTCGCAAACTGAATATCAAGGGTGGATGTAATGTCCAATTCGCAGTTAATCAATCAACAGGCGAAGTTAGAGTGATAGAAGTAAATCCACGTGTATCACGTTCATCAGCACTAGCTTCTAAGGCCACGGGCTATCCTATTGCAAGAATGGCTGCCAAAATCGCAGTAGGCTATACTCTGGATGAATTACCAAACCCAATTACTGGTGAAGGTACAACAGCGGCTTTCGAACCTACATTGGATTATTGTGTGGTGAAAATACCAAGATGGCCATTCGATAAATTCCGAACAGCAGACCGTACTCTTGGAACTTCAATGAAATCTACAGGGGAAGTTATGGCAATAGGTCGTTGTTTTGAAGAAGCATTCCTGAAAGCATGGGCTTCTCTAGAGCAAGGTGCACATTATCCGCGTCCGCTGACTAGGGCAGACGAGTCTGAAGGCGAAGGAATGCTTGAAAGAGCCCATCAACAATTACCCGATAGCGTACTTGTTGACTGGTTAAGGATAGCGACCGATAGGAGAATGGGTGCCGTAATAGAGGCATTTAGAAGAGGATGGAGTATTGAGCAAGTTCACGAAATTACAAGGATTACAAGATGGTTCCTTTACGGATTCCAAAATATCGCAAACGTTGAAAATGAAATTGTAGCATTAGGCTCATCTCCAATTGAATTATCTTTGTCCAATCTACGCCGATGGAAGAGTTTAGGATTTAGTGACGCTCATATCGCTGATGCTCTTTCAGGATTCCCTGCTTCGGGCTTGAAGAATGTAGATTCAGATCATGGGGAATTTGCTGTTATGAGTCGCCGTCATGCACTTTCAATGCATCCTATCTTCAGGATGGTAGATTCTTGTGCAGCAGAATTTGCGGCTAAGACTCCTTACTATTATTCGACCTATGAGCCAAATGGTAATGCTGGTGTCGATATATTACCTAACCTAGAACAAAGAGTCAAGAAAAGGCAAGTTGTAATCGGTTCAGGTCCAATTCGTATCGGCCAAGGAATCGAATTTGACTATGGTTGTGTCCATGCTGTCAAGGCGATAAGAGAGGCTGGTATGGATGCTGTTTTGATGAATAACAATCCAGAGACCGTATCCACTGATTTCGACACATCAGACCGTTTATATTTCGAGCCATTAACTATAGAATGTGTGAGTGAAGTTCTGCTCCGTGAGGAGGCTCACGGAATATTATTACAGTTCGGCGGACAAACTGCAATCAATTTGGCTTTGCCTCTAGAATCAAGAATACCTGAACTTGGACTAGGTATTGAGATACTTGGAACCACTTGCGATAGTATTGATGAAGCAAGTGACAGGGAGAGATTCGAAGAGTTTGCAAAGCGAATCGGTGTTAAGATGCCAAGAGGTTCTACCGGAACAAGCGCAAATGATGTAAGAAATGCGGTTGAAGAAATAGGCTTCCCTGTCCTGATAAGGCCATCATATGTTCTTGGTGGAAGGGGTATGGAAATACTTGCTAATGATAAGCAATTAGAAGCCTACCTCAGTGAAGCATACCTAGCGCCTGACAAACCGCTACTGGTAGATGAATATCTTGGCCATGCAATAGAGTTAGATGTTGATGCTGCAGCTGATGGCGAAGATGTATTGATTGGTGCTGTAATGGAGCATCTTGAAGAAGCCGGTATTCATTCAGGAGATTCGACTTGTTTTATTCCAACTCAGAATATTAGTGATGATATGCTTGTAAGAGTACGAGAACAAACTCGTAAAATCGGTCTTGGACTCAAAATTAAGGGTTGTTTCAATATCCAGTTCGCAATTCAGGGTGATAATTTGTATTGCCTCGAGGTCAACCCTCGAAGTAGCCGTACTGTGCCGTTTGTGGCTAAAGCAACAGGGGTTCCAATGGCTAGAATTGCAGCGAGAGTAACTTTGGGTATTCCACTTGCGGCACAAGAAATCCCAGTGCCTACTTCTGGGCATGTAGCGGTTAAAGCCCCTGTATTCCCATTCATCAAGTTACAAGGTCTCGACCCAGCGCCTGGACCTGAGATGAAATCAACAGGAGAGGTATACGGCTCTGATGTCAGGGCAGATGTTGCCTATCTCAAAGCCCGTTTAGCAACCGAAATACCGGTTGCTGTCGAAGGAGGCGCCTACTTTACAGTTAGAGATGAAGACAAAGAGGATCTAGTTCCAATCGCTAGAGGACTGTTCGAAATGGGCTTCATCATCTATGCGACTCCCGGTACAGCCGATGTGCTAAGGGCTAATGGTGTCGAGGTCAAAACCGTCTATAGAATAGCAGATAGGATGCACCCCGATGCATTGGATTTAATGCGTACAGACCAGGTTTCATTCATTGTAAATGTGCCAACCATTTCGGGTGGCGCTGTTAGAGATGGAAACATGATGAGGAGGTTAGCAGTTGAAATGAATATACCATTCGTAACTACTATCTCAGGTGCTAAAATGGAAGTATCTGCTATTCGTGCAATGAGAGAAGTTGACCTTCAACCAATGAAGTTGAAGGTAAATTACTGATCAACACGCATCGTATGCTTCGATGATGTACTGTGTGAATGGGCTAGTCCAAGCCAACTCACTGATTCCATCACTTCCTTCGGAATCATAGACTCTAACAACGTCTTGAACACGGACATTTCCTTCAGTAGACCTTGCAACAATGGTCTTCGGCTTCAATACCTTTCCAGTACCATGCGGGTCGAATACAGTGTCAAGTGCATCTGCTAAGAACCAATCAGCCTTGTCTGCTGCCTTTCCTTCGAAGGTTTTCTTTGGTCGCTTTGCCCCAAATAGTCCACCTGCCTTTTTCTTAGGTGCAGTTGCGTTAGACTTCTGTGGGGCTGGCTTCTTTGGAGTAGACTTTTTCTTATTGGAAGGAGCAGTTTCTTTCTTTTCTTCTTTAGGACTTTCTTTGGAGGCGACACTTCGACCTTCCATTTCTGCTTCCATCTCTTTACGAATCTGCTTCTCGAGTTTCTTGATAATCTCTTTCTCATCTACTGTTTTAGCGTTCTTCTTCATGCTCTCTATTACAGTAAGGTAGTGTGATGCTACTTGAATCAATGCAGTTTCCATACTCGCTTCAAGTTGCATTGAAACAACATCGCCAGATGAATCTCTCCACTTTCTCCATTGGAGCATTGTATTGGCGTGAATATCTGAGCCACACTTTGGACAAAATGATCTCTTTGGAGGCTTCAATACAGGTATTGAACGCATAGCTTCAGGGTCAATACCCTCGTGTTCTCCACTAGATACATCGTGAATGTGAGTACTTGCTTCCATTCCTAAATCCATCGCATCTCGAAATAGGCCTTCTGAAAGGTCTAGAGTTCCCTTTTGCACAAGGACCCATCCATCTGTTCCTCGAACGGTTGCTCTTACAGCAGCCGCCGCAGCAGCTGATTCACCGAACTGATAATTTTTGAATGCATGATCATCTTCACTAGACTCTCCAGCAGCAAAATCCTCTCCAATATCGACCTCATCACCATCAGCAGGTGCTGCTATTCCTAGTAGAATTGGATTAGCGCCATCTTCAACCTTAGCAATCATGTCAAATTTCTCTGCCATTGAGAGGTCATCACGGGTTCTTATGACGTCCTTTAATTGATTCAAATCATGACCTGTTGCCGTTATTGGACCTCTGACTGTTAGGTCGTTGCCACAAGACAAACAAAACTTCGAAGCAGGTTCGACCCCAGCCTCACAACTGGGACAATATACTCCGCCCATGATACGACAGAAACCCCCGCTACCTTTCAATCGAACGGTGCAGACACACTTTATTTGGTGAATTTAGGTATTTGTTGAGTTAGCCGAGCAATTTCAGAACATGGTTTCGTTCTAATTCTGCTAAAATGGGTGCTAATCTAGGGCCTTTTTCAACACCCAGTATTGCCAGATATAGTGTCCTATAACCTTCTTTAGCACCGATTTGATTATCCTTAAATGCCGATGAAATCGCTTCGCCAATAAACTTTGAATCCCAATTACAATCCGATAGTGAATTGGATAAGGATGCTGTAATTGCGGAATCTAATCCCGAATATGGCTCTTGTAGAACTTTAATTCGTAATTCTTCTGGGAAATGAACACCACTAATCCAATTGCGCATTCTCGATAACCTATCACTCAAACTAGGACCAATGGTTTCTAGGATTTCTTCATCGCCTTTTACCTGAGCCAGCATTGCTAGGTGCCTGAAGGTGATAGGTGAGCGTTCTTTACTGCCAATTGCACTCATTCGTAAAGCTCCTTCTGCATCTTCAACAGCAACTTTCTGGCGCCTAGATAGATTTTCATCTGATAGTTCAGCATCGATATTGCGCGATGCAAGCCTTTCGTATTCATCAGCCAATTCAACCAATGACATTCCAGCATCAAATGTAATTGCTTTCTTAGGTTTAGTGGATGCGATGAGATACCTGAGGATTTCGGGGGGAACCAATTCAAGGGCTTCTAGTGGCCCGATTGTATTTCCAGTTGAAGACGACATTGCTCCTTGTCCTTTCAACGAAATCCATTCATATACTAATGGATGAGGAGGTTCATCTCCAAATAATTTGGAAATTTCGATACCGGTTGAGTATGAGCCGCCAGCTGCACCATGATCTTTACCAAACGGTTCACAAGTTACTCCAACCCATCCCCATTTTGCAGGCCAATCGATTCTCCATGGTAACTTTCCTTCTGCTTTATTCAAATCAGATTTGCCAGGCTTCCCGTCTTGTTCCCAATGAACATACGGCCATTCATATCCTGTAACTGTAACCCCGTCTAGGCTACCATTATGTCCATATGGATTGAATGGGAACCAATCACTAGCAAGTTCGCGGCTACTTACTCGTTCAATTATTTCTCTGATTTCATCTGCCTTTTCGCATGCAATACGTGACTTTTCAGCGAATTCACCATTTGCGTAGGAGGTGTAATTGTCGATAATTCTTGGTCTAACATCTATTTGCTCTAGTGCAGCTAGGAATGGTTCTAGGAAATGCTGTGCATAACTTCGACCACCATTGGTTGGTTTTCCGTTTTCATCAGGAGCAGGAATTGTTGCTAGAGGGCAGCCAATGTACTGCTCGTATTCGTCAGAAAGAAATGAGTACACTTTTCTTAGAGGGTCTGCCGAATCTACAATAAATACCGATTCAGCATCCATTCCTGCATTCTTGCATGCTCTAGTTACCATGTCACCAGTAAGGATTTCTCTTAGGTGGCCAATATGGAATTCACCGCTGGGGGTAATACCTGAAGCGATAATGTGTTTATTTCCTCTTTTGGATAAGGTAAGTGCTGCAAAATCAGCCCAATGCATCAAAGTTCACCTCAAACAACCGCTGCTCGAATAACTCCACGTAATGGGACATCATCGATTTCATTTCGTACAGTTTTGTTAACCAGTACCATACAAAGTGCGACTTCAGCACCAGATTCACGCATCAATTCAATCGTACGACCCATAGTAACTCCAGACGAAAGAACATCGTCGACGATAACAATCCTCTTGCCAGATACTTGGCCATATTTGTTTGAAAGTGCTCCCTTTCCGGGCGCACCGTCTACATTTCTGTGAATTGCAACTTCGCATCCTAACTGACTGGCAACTTCGTTAGCAAATAGTACTCCATTGATTGAAATACCTACTACAGTATCAATCATGTCTCCACATTCTTCAGATACTACATCTGCCATAATCGCACCAATCGCAGCAACTCTCTGTGGCCTTACTCCAATCGTTCTCCATCCTATTCTGACATCACGTGGTTTCTCTTCATTATTACTTCCTGCTAGAAGCCAAGAAATTGTGTCTTGTGATAATGAAAGTTCATCAGCGATTTGTTGTGAATTCAAACCCTCTTTGCGAAGATTACCTGCCATTGTACGCAGTTGTTCTATGCTCATTTCGGTCTCCATGATATCATTCGGGATGTCTATCAGACATCAAACCATCGTTAACTAAACGCGGTAAGGGGCGGAAACCCTCAAATGGAGTGGACTCGGCGAAGGGTTTGATGTCCGACTTCGAATACGAGTCTTTACTGGACCGCGCAAGGTCAAATATTCCTGAAGAGATCTCTAATCGTGCAAGGTGGACACTTCCAGACCCACAAATTATGATTGAAGGTTCCAACACAATCTTCCGTAATTTCAATGAAGTCGTAAATCATATGGAAAGAGATGAAAATCACGTTTATCAATTCATGCTAAACGAACTAGGTACCGCTGGTTCTAGGGATGGACCACGTATTAGGTTCAAAGGTAGAATCCCCCCTAAAAGGATTAAGAAGACCATAGTTAACTACGTCAATACATACATCAAGTGCGGACAATGTAATGCTCCTGATACCAATTTCATTAAGCAAGATAGAACAACACTACTCAAGTGTCAAGCATGTGGTGCAACACGCCCTGTCAAACTTTGAGGTCCAGTAAGTAATCACTGGGTAAAACTCCTCCATTGAGGAATTCGACAAGAGCAGGTATAGCCTGTTCAGTTATTGTAAACCAATCTCCACTTGGATAAATTACGCAAGTAGGACCACTTTCACAAAAGTCTAGGCAACCTGCTTTCTGAACTCTAACATCATCGATTCCGTGTTCTCTAGTAGCAGTTTTGAATTTTCTCATTAATTCAAGAGAGTCTTTCTCACTACAACTGCCGCGAATCGAACCTTCTGGCCTTGAATGTCCACAAACAAATGCATGCATCCTGTATCCTGGTTTAATTCGACCTTTAGGATCCATCGGGAGCAACCCCGTCTATTGCTTTGGCTAGATTGTGGTCTCTTTCAGTAATTCCATCAACATCATGACTCCAAGTTCTTATGACAACAGAGCCCCAACTCAATACAAATTCTGCATGATGGTCTTGTTCTTCACAAATGTTACCCGCAATGTTCACAAAGTCAAGTGCTGATGTAAAGTTAGGAAATGTGAATTTCCTTTCCAAATGATGGTTGTCAACAACCCTCCAATTCAAATAATCAACCCCAAAGATGTGAGTCATCATTGCCTTTTGTTTTCTTTTCGACTTTCTCATGAAGACTAGAACGTCTCTTCTGATCTGCTCTTTCGAATTCAAGCAATTCTTTGTCATCGATGTAAGCGGGACGGGTGTGTGCTACAAGAACCACTTTCACAACAACTTCTCTTGCTACAAATTGATGACTACCATCGGCAGTTAACAACTCGATAGATGATTTTCCCGAAGATAGTAATCGGCCCTTGACCCAGTTTTCTTCACCATCACGAATAGTTCTTGCATCCAATTGAATTTCAACTAAGTCATCCTTTCTTAGGCCATGCCGTCGCCCCATTAAATTGCCAGTATGGATACTTTGCAAATCTTCAAGTTCAGGTGAACCAAGTTCTTCCCACATACTTTGAGCCCAATCTGGTAGGTCCGACATGTTACTGTGTCGGGGCTCCTCCTTCTAAGGCCTGACGCTCACAGAATGAACCTACGATTTGAAGAATAGGAGTCGACCCCGATTAAACGGGAGGCATTCCGATGGCGGTAGTATGGCGAGACTTGACAACTGTTCTTACAGAAGAGGAAGTTCTCGATAAAGGATTCAGTCGAGGCAAAAAAGCAGCGGACCGAGTCGATGACCCAGTCAAGGTTTTCAGAGTTCGAAAACAATTAACCCGCATGGTTCAAACTTCGGCAGACGTAATGTCGCAATATCTTGAAGATACCGAGAGGTCTTGGCCAAGTCTTGACCGAATGCCGCTATTCGACAAAGCCATGGTAGAGGCATGTGTTGGTTGCGATGATTATCGCCACCACCTTTCAATGCTAGGTTGGGGCGCTAAACAAATGAGACACATCGCTAAACACAATTCGATGAAAATTATTCGCAGTGCTAGATTTGAAATCATGCATGATGCTAGGAAGGAAGCTTATGGCCGACTATCGAGTATTATGCGGAGAGTCAAGGCATCTCTCGACTGGTTGCATGAGAGTCGTCTGGTTTTGCGTAAATTACCAGTTATTGACCAAGTGACACCTACCATTGTTGTATGTGGTGCTCCCAATGTAGGAAAGAGTGCTTTCATATCATCACTTTCAAGTGGAAACATGGAAGTAAATCATTACCCATTTACTACAAAGCAACTCCACGTTGGCCACTTTAAGCATCGTAGAGTTCCTCATCAAATGGTTGATACTCCTGGATTACTAGATCGGCCAATGGATGACCGGAATGCCATTGAATTACAAGCAATTGCAGCAATTCAACACGTTGGTAGTCTGTGTATCTTCTTAATGGATATCTCCGAAAAATGTGGTACTAGTATTGAAGATCAAAATAATTTATTGGCTGAAGTCAAAGCTTTACTTCCAGAAATTGACATGATAGTTGTAGTATCCAAAGCAGATCTTATGGAACCACTACCTGAGAATTGGGATGAAGTCAAGCAATTTGAATCGGAATGGGATGGAGAAGGTGAACCAAATTTGCCAGTTCTGTTAGATGAGGAAGGTTGTGTTACCATTTCTGCAATGGAAGATGTAGGGGTTACTGCACTAAGACTGGAAATGGTCAGGCGTTGCAAAGCAAATATGTCGAGTGACCCAATGTCACTACCCGAAGGCTGGCATCGTCAAGATTAATTTCCAAATCCAAATAATCGTAATCCCACAGGGGCAACTATTGCGATAAAGAATATGACGAACATGATTCTCATCATCTTGTCATTTTTCCCATGTTTTTCCTGTTTGGAAATGCAGACTTGGTCTTTGCAAATTCTAGGGTCTGCTTTGGAATCGATTGTAATTCCACACATCTTGCAGTGTTTATGAGCGGCTTGCTGTGGTGACATCTTCGAACGTGAATTGGCTGCTTTCTTGCTGAGTGTTTCTTTAACTGCTTTTGCGTCTACCATTTTTCTCACTCCGTTCTAACTAGTGTTCCAACAAACGGACGCCCCTCAAAGGCATCCTCAAGTAAATTCAAATCTCTCCCATCTAATACTGCTAATCTCATGCCTGCATCCATTGCCCATTTTACGGCAATAGGGTCGACTGCCGCAGATTCACCTGGACCCAGCGGCTCAGTTCCAGTTATCTTAGCCAATTCAGCTAGGGTAATGTCCTCAATCGGTTTAGCCTCACTGTTGGTTCTTGGGTCGCTATCGTGAACATGTGTTACATTGGTTGCTATTACGCAATGTGGAGCGCCACAGTCTCTGGCTAAAGCTACAGCCACCGCATCTGTGGTGTGGCCAGGAGTTGTACCCCCCATAACCACAATATTATGCTCTTGGAGTAATTGTGCTGCTTCATCGGTGGAGGTTGGGATAATTGGGCAGACATTACATCCAATGTCTAGTAGAGATTGTTGTAGTATTGTTGCATTTAACCTTGTAGCAGATATGCCGACGGTGTCTAGTCTATAGGAGTCTGTAAAAGATGCACGTGCTAATGTTATTCCTTCTCTTGCAGGATGCCCGCCGCCAACTACAATACCCAACTTCCGTCCATTTCCTTCAAGATGGACTGCTAATTGGCGCAGTTGACCGAACCACTGCGACCTTTGTTCGGCCTCTTCGGGCCTCAATAGAGAACCTCCTAGAGCAACAATGTGGGTTGTCATCATATCCTCGTGAATGTCGACCATTGATGATGCTTCCTTCTCAGAAGGCTTGAAAGTCCCCGCCTCAGCCCTTACGCTGGGGGAGACGTGTATGAGTGATGATGCAGAACAGGCAACTCGCCGACTCAAACTAAAACTCGCTCTTGAAGATCTTCGAGAGATGAAAGGTTCCGGTACAGAACTTGTAACGGTAATTATTCCTCCTGACCGCCAAGTTTCAGATGCAAGACAAATGCTTCAAAACGAGCACGGGCAGGCTGCTAACATCAAATCGAAAGGAACAAAAAAGAATGTTCAGGGTGCGATTGAATCAGCAATATCTCTCTTGTCAAAATACCGAAATGCAGGTGAAAGAGGCATTGCATTGTTCACAGGGGCCATAATTGTGGGCAATAACAAGACACGTCATACCACCATAATCATCGATGACCCACCACAGCCGCTTCTCTCATTCAGATACCGTTGCGATTCTAAATTTGAATTGTCTCAGTTAGAAGATATGCTTGTTGACAAAAAGTCGTATGGATTATTCGTAATAGACCGTGCTGAAGCGGCATATGGTATCGCTAGTGGGAAAAGAATCCATGTTCAAGAGTTCCTTGTGTCCAATATCATGGGTAAGCACAGACAGGGTGGTCAATCTGCTCAAAGATTCGAGCGATTGATCGAAGAGGCAGCACATAATTTCTTCAAGCGTGCTTCAGAGCATGCTTGCTCTTATTGGTTGCCAGAACTTGAAAATATACAAGCGATTATCGTTGGTGGTCCAGGGGCAACAAAGGATTTCGTTGTGAAGAATGATTATTTCCATCACGAGATTACAAAGAAGATTGCAAAGACAACCTTTGATGTAGGATATTCTAATGAAAGTGGCGTTCGTGAACTTGTAGACAATGCTGGCGGATTAATGGGTGAGATTGAACTCGATGCAGAACGTAAAGTAGTCACTGAATTCCTTGAGGAGTTAGTAAAACAACATCCGAAAGCCACATATGGTGAAATCATGATTCGACAAGCACTCGAACAAGGTGCTGTTGCTAAACTCCTAATCAGTGAAGGGATGAGGAAAAATGTTGTCTCCATCGAATGTAAATCCTGTTCAAATGAATGGACGGTTAGTATTGGTCGAATGGATGCTTTGCCTCCTTGCCGTAAGTGCAAAGCAGATGGTGACAATCTAATTGAAACCAATTCGATTTCTTTGATTGATGAGTTTTCAATATTGGCTACGAAAGGACGTGCTGAAGTCAAATTCGTCTCAATTGACACAGAAGAAGGTGCACAATTGAATTCTGGCTTCGGAGGACTTGCTGCAATACTCAGATATCCAATTATGTGAGGTGGAATGAATGAATATTCTTCGTGAAATTATCGAACCATCTCTGGAAGTTGCGCTAGCGGATGTTGGTGTTTCTGGAGATTTCTGGAAAAAGGCGCTTGGCCCTAGTAGGGAGAAAGAACAAGGAGATTTATCATTGCCATGTTTCGCTTTCGCTAAACAACTTGGTCGTAATCCTGTGGAAATTGCTGAAGAACTAGCAGCATCTATTTCTGGAGAATTTGATGTAAGTGTAGTCGGTGGTTATCTTAATTTTAAGGCAAAACCGGATTGGCTTGCTGCAAAAGTAATGTCGGGGATCGAAATTTCTGGAAATAAGAATATCTTGATAGAACACACCAGTGCTAATCCTAACGGCCCATTTCACGTAGGACGTGCACGCAATGCAATCTTAGGTGATACATTGGTCCGTCTAAATCGACTGTACGGTAACAAAGTACGAGCTGAGTATTATGTTGATGATATGGGTAAACAAGTTGGCGTAATGGCTTGGGCATTGGCTAATTTATCCAAAGATGATGTGGATTCGATTCTTGCCGATAAGGAAGATGTAAACCCGAAGTGGAATGGTAAAGCAGATCATGAAACGGTTAGGTGGTATCAGGCAGCTCAACTAAAGCGTTCAGATGGCAACCAAGAAATTGAAGATGAAATTAGTAGACTAGTGCACGCTTCTGAACATGGTGATGATTCAGTTTTGAAGCAATTTGAGGATGCTTATCAGCCAGTATTAGACGGTATGTTGGAAACATTATCCCGTTTAGGTATTAATTTTGATACCTTCACTAAAGAATCACAGTTCGTAGTCGATGGAACAGTATCTGCATTGATGGAGCGGCTAGAGAATCTGGAAATACATGCTACTGCAGATAATGGTGCTCACTTTTTGGACCTGGGTCAAAGGGGACTAAAAGGTAAAACCGATTTCTTCTATAGAAGAGGAGATGGCTCTTCTTTGTATGCTACTAGAGATATAGCCTACCATATTTGGAAATGGCAACAATGTGATGAACTGATTAACGTACTGGGCGAAGATCACAAGTTACAAGCCAAGCAGGTAGGTATGACCTTACTGGAGCTAGGAGAAAGAGTACCAGAAGTTATGTTCTATGCATTCATTAAACTGCCTGAAGGTAAAATGAGTACAAGAAAGGGTAACGTTGTTTTCATGGACGACCTACTAGAAGAAGCACAAGCCCAAGCAGCCTCGGTTGTAAGAGAGTTGAGACCTGAATTGAAAGGTGCTGAAATAAGCAAGATAGCAGAGGCGGTAGGTGTATCTGCTGTGAGGTTTAACATTACAAAAGTAAGTCCAGACAAAGGTTTCACTTTCCGTTGGGAAGAGGCACTATCCTTTGAGGGTGAAAGCGCACCATTCGTCATGTATTCGCATACAAGAGCCCACTCTATAGCAAAGCGAGTGGGAAGAGCTGCAGAAGAGAATCAAATGGGAGATATTCTTCCTGCAATGCATGAATTGATGCGGGTAATGGCCTGTTTTAGCGATAAACTAGCGCTGTCTGTTAACGAGAATAAGCCTCATGCATTTGCCTTTTACATGCTTGAACTTGCAACTGCATACAATTCGTTTTATCGAGATTGTCATGTAGTTAAGGATGGAGTTGTTGACGAATTTAACTTTGCAGTCAGCGAAAAAGCAAGAGAGTTACTTCGCAGTGGTATGATTGGAGTTGGAATCATTCCTCTGGAATCGATGTGATTGAACTTTCAGGTGTCCTACCTGCAGCTTCGAGTTGTGTTCCGATCTTATTCAATTCTGAAATCGCATCTTCAAGATTCTCTGCTTGCTTTAGGAATCGCATTGGCGGCCATCCTAGGTCGATTATCCCTGGTTCGATAGTCGACTCTTCTATCCAAGCCTCACAGGCTTGACCTGCACATATTGCTGAAAAGGCATCCAAGTCTACCCAAAATGTACGTCTTTTGCATACCGGGCAATCTCTACAATGCATGCTTGAAAGCACAGTCATGCCTTCTTCTCCAACAAGGTCTACTTCCCAGATTACTAAATCTGAGCGCTTCAATGCCATCAAGTATGATTTTTTCAAGAACCTTCGAAGAACGTTCCACGCAGTCTCTTCACTAGAGAATACGCCCAGCCCTATAGCCCTACCATTTTCCTCGGTTACAGAGGGGACATAGACACGTGAGGGGGCTGTCATGAAGTGTGCTGTGAAGTGACAGCCCTTCAATCCCTCGTCCATTCAAACTCAACTACCGCTAATCCACCGGGGTGCGGGAACGGTGCGTCAGGTTTTTCCATACGTACGGATATTGAATTCACTATCTTGTTCTCACTAACCTTGTTTACTAGCATTTTACAAAGCGTCTCCATCAATTTGACAGGTTCAGAATCAACAATCTCAGAATCTACAGCTGCTTGTAAGTCAGCATAGTTGAGAGTTTGTTCAAGATTATCTTCGTCGACATCTGCAACTAGGGTTGCCCAGATTGAGACAATGAATGGTTGGTTCTTTTCTCTTTCAAAATCATAAGCACCATGGCATGCCATTATTTCATATGATTCAAGACCGACACGAGTTGCCAAAGTAATCACTCCTCTCTTTCATGAACCCAAATAATATGGTACCCAAATTGGGTCTTAATTGGTTCTGATACCGTCTTTAACGGAGTATTCCAGACCGCTTCTTCGAACTCGCTGACCATTTGCCCTTTTCGGAACCAGCCAAGATCCCCACCCTTTTGACTCGAAGGGCAATCTGATTTCTTTCTAGCAGTTTTTTGAAAGTCCTTAAATTTCTTAATGTTTGAAGCCAATTGAGTTGCTTCGCCTTTGCTCTTCACCAGATATGTGACTAGCATGTGCGCTCGCATTCACCATAATATCGCCTCATGCTTCAGCATTCCATGCTAAGATACTTGACGTAGTTCCCGTAGATAGTGATAGAGATACCCAGAGCTCTCTTCATTGAATCTGGTCATAGTCGTCGAGATACGTGTGGTATTCCCAAGAACCACTACCGTAGCATACAGCAGCTCGGCCAACAGTGTCTCCTCCATCTAGGTTGTATACGAATGGACAGTGGTCGGAATTGCAGGGCATCCCATCATCTTCACCTTTAGCACCATCATATAATCCCAGATTGATAGTATATTTCTTATCCATTTCCGGATTTGCATCTTTGTACTCTTCAACTAAGTGTCTTGATGTGCCCATAATCTTCAGGGTGATTGGCAAAAAGTGTCACAGATCCTTTACCGTCGACGCCTCTGCTTGGGTCAATATCTGCATGGTTCATGTCCAGATTGACATAGAGCCGGAGATTTTGTGTAAGTTCTTGATTCATTTCTTCAACATATGCGTTTGAGCCCCACAAGTCCTTCTTCTTCTCCACCCCAGGTGCAGAATCTAATGGTTCGCTCTGGCTCGCCGTTTTCGGCAATATATTCTGAGAACATCGTAGCCATCTCCAATACAGAGGCGGTACCTGATGTGTCATCTATTGCTCCAGGACCATGGTATACAGTATCGTGGTGCCCGCCTACTATCAATAAATCATCACTCTTCCCATAGTAGGTTCCACATGGAACTCGAATGGTCAATTCTTGATCATTGGTTACATCGATTATCATCTCGAGCCTACCACTGCCGTTGATTACAACGGACTCTAGTATTTCTCCAGCATCTTTGCTCATTGCAATGAATGCTAGTTGTGATGGCGCAGAACCGCCATTTGCTTCAGCTATAGCATCGTAACTAGTTCCTTTGAAAATTGGTACACAATCATTACCTTCAATCTTACCACAATTGTAGTCTTTGTTAACACGTATTATGGCTGCAAGGTCATTTTCTATAGCAGTAGTCATGATGAAGGTATTACCTGTTTTAGAGCCGCCGCCTTCAACATAACCAATCTTGCCAGCAGCAGATGCCCAGAGGGCATCATCAGAACCATTTCCTAAGTGAACAACTTCTATGTTCTGTCCAAACACAATAGAAGACTCACCTGAGAAACCTTGGATTACATAATCCATTCTGTGGTTAAAAGTTGTAACCTGTTGACCTGCATCCGCTTGTGAACATGGAGCCACACCTAATCCACCAACGGCTCCAGGTGCGCAAACTTTCAAACTTGGCTCACTGTTGATGCTATGCATTGGAACTTCGTAGGTATGAAGTGTTGACTGATATCCCAATAGTTCGAATGTATCTGCAATGTATTCGGCAGCAGCCTGTTCTTCAGCAGAACCACTCATTCTTCCCTTCCAGTCTGGATGTCCTAAGTTAATCAAATCTTCAGCATAGCCTCTGACTCGATCCTCTTCGAATACCATCGAAGCACCATAATCTACCTGTTCTTCATCAAGCATGAAGTATAGTAAAGTGGATGAGAGGAATAGGACAATAAGAATAACTGCCATGACAGTTGTACTTCGAAAGAATTCGATGGCAGAGCGCCGATTATTTGCCTCGGCCCAATCTTCAACTACTTCGGCAACAAATATTTCATCATCGCCAGTCATCCTAATTCCTCTCCAGTCCAACGCTTTGTCAAGTCATTATCTCTGTCAAGATGGTCAAGGATTCTTGAAACTACGAAATCAATCAAATCTTCCATTGTTTTTGGCAGGTTGTAAAATCCAGGAGATGCCGGCATCACAATAATGCCCCAATTGGATAATTTAGCCATATTTTCTAGATGAACAGTAGCGTAAGGTGCTTCACGTGGGACGATAATGAGTTTTCTTCTTTCTTTCATAGCAACAATCGCAGAGCGGGTTGCAAGGTTGTCACCAATGCCTGATGCAAGTTTTCCAATTGTAGATCCACTGCACGGGCAAATCACCACTGCGTCAATAGCAGCAGACCCAGATGCCGACTTTGCTGCAATGTCACTATTGTCTTCGAGTATTGCTCCAGTTCGCTGGGCAAGAAGTTCAGGGGTTAAGCCATCGCATTCGTGGGACATTGTGAGTCGTCCAGAGTCTGTCACGACCAGACGAGCTTCACGCCCTAGTATCTCTGCCAAGCGTACGCCATATGCTGCGCCAGAAGCGCCAGAGATTACCAATACAATCTCGCCCATCAAACAATTCTCGTATGGAATCATGTATCAAGGTATGTCAAACTCTGTGTGCGGCATACATTCAACACCATGAATGAAAATCTATGATTTATTCTCTATAGAAAAAAGCATTGGTTATAATTACAGTTTATAATATCCTGTAATCAAAGTAATTTTGGTAATCAATTCGATATCTCTCTAGAAAGAGCGTATGTATTACTGATTAAGGAGTTGAGGACCATCTCTGTTGTGGTGTCATATCCAAGGCTAGCGAGGCTTGTTGTCATATCTTGACCCAACCCACAACCGCTGACCGTCTCAACCCGTCCAGGTGGAGTATTACAATTGACTGTAAGGCCATGGCGGCTAGTCCAGCGAAGGAATGAAAGTCCAATCGAACAAATTTTGTTATCTCCAACCCAAACCCCTTGCATTCTTTCATCTCTCCTTCCATTTACTCCGAGTTGCTCAAGAGAGTTAATCACCCATTGTTCAAGAATAGCGATGACTGCTTTGACATTTGATTCACCCTCAAGATCCCATTTGATGATTGGGTAGATTACTAATTGGCCAGGCCCATGCCAAGTTAAACCACCTCCTCTGTCGACTGGTGATGAGAGGTAATCAGTAGGAGGTTGAATTCCATCATTACGTGCTCTCGGGCCTACAGTAACAATTTCCTCATGTTCACATACTAGTATAGTGTCCTCAATTTCATCATTGATTCTTTGGGTTTGCATTTTGCGCATAAGCACATCAGCATCAGAGTGTTTTACTAAACCGAGATTTTCAATGTTCAAACGACGCAATTAATACACCTCAAAATCGTCCGCTGCTACCAAATCCGCCCTGGCCTCTTTCAGTAGTTGATAATTCACCGAAAGTCACTTCTCTGTATGTGGTTAAGGGGACGGGGGAAATCAGCATTTGAGCAATACGCTCACCCTTTGCTAATTCGATAGAATCACCCTCGCCAATCCAGGTCGCAAGTACCATTAATTCTCCACGATAATCTGAATCGATTGTTCCAATTCCATTTGGCATAATCATTCCTTTAGCACCCAGCGATGAGCGAGATCTAATCTGGCCTTCCCAACCTTCGGGAATTGCAACCGCCAATCCAGTTCTTATCTTCGCAGAAACTCCTTTGGAAACAACGGTCTTCTCAAGTGCCCGCAAATCCCAACCTGCGGCTGATTTAGTTCCCTGTGTCGGCGGGGCAGCCCCGGGATCTAATTTTGCAAAGAGTACTTCGACATTCGGCCTTGACATATTGGTCCGAGGGGCAGGGGGCACTCAAGACCTTTGGTCGGCTTACTACTCCTCTGTAATGCTGAAACACTTACAGATTTAAATTGCATAATTTGGGGTCGAGATGATAAACCCCCGACAACCATCTACCTCAGTCTGAACAACCCACTACTCGTGCTGGAATCCCCGGCGAGGCACCCGGTTGTTTGCGCAACCTTATAGGCCGTTTCGACGGCCAACGAAATCCACCGCGAACGAAAATATGGGAGGGACACATGATGCAGCCACAATCAAAGAATCAAGACGGCTTCGAATTAGACCTCTCGTCAGAATTCGTTGAACCGATGCTAAAGGAATCATTGGATCGATTTGTTCTATTCCCTATAGAGCATTCAGAGATATGGGAGATGTACAAACAAGCATGCTGCCTCATTCTGGACTGCAGAGGAAATCGACCTAGCGGAAGATGCTAGAGATTGGGCTAAACTTATCTGACGATGAACAGCACTTCCTGAAACACGTTCTAGCATTCTTCGCAGCATCGGATGGAATTGTGAATGAGAATCTGGTAGTCAATTTCGCAAATGAGGTTCAATGGGCAGAAGCGCGTAGAACCTTCTATGGATTCCAAATAATGATGGAGAACATCCATGCTGAAACATATTCACTTCTGATTGACACATACATCAAGGACCCAAATGAGAAAGACCATCTCTTCAAGGCACTCGAGACAGTTCCTTCAGTTGCGAAGAAGGGAACGTGGGCCCTACGATGGCTTAGACCAGAAAGCGAGCATCATTCGCTGAGAGATTAGTTGCATTTGCAGCGGTTGAGGGAATCTTCTTTCTCAGGTTCGTTCTGCGCAATCTTCTGGCTGAAGAAGCGTGGATTGATGCCTGGTCTAACATTCTCTAATGAACTGATTAGCCGTGATGAAGGCCTCCACTGTGACTTTCGCATGCCTACTACACACTCAATTTGGTTACGGGTGCAGGGGAAATGAAGATCCACCAGATAATTTCCGAAGCAGTAGAGATTGAGATTGAATTCGTCACCAGTGCTTTACCAGTTTCATTGATCGGCATGAATGCTGAATTAATGCAGCAATACATCCAGTTCGTCGCCGACAGATTGCTAGTATCATCTCTAGGCGCGACCAAACTTATACGATGCAGAGAACCCATTCCCATGGATGGAAATGATCTCTATGCAAGGAAAGACCAACTTCTTCGAGAAGAGGGTCGGAGAATACCAGAAGGCAGGTGTGCTGGGCTCATCTAGTCTAGGAGCGGTCCAGCAACGCTTCTCAATGGAGGAAGACTTCTAAACCGTCCGCGACGGAGGAAGGATGCTTCACGCTCACATGGATACGATACAGGAGGACAAGAGATATGGGTTTACAAGTTGTTAAGAGGAATGGAGATAAAGAGGATGTTCGCTTTGATGCGATTCAGGAGAAGCTAACGAACCTCTCCTATGGATTGCATGAAAAGTGGGTTGACCCAGGCATGGTTACCAAGTTGGTAATCGAAGGCCTATACGACGGAGTCACCACTTCTGAGTTGGATGAACTAGCCGCAGAGACCGCAGCATCCTTAGCATCTCACCACCCTGATTATTCTAAATTAGCAGCACGTATTTGTGTTGACAATCTTCACCGCTCTACTAAGGGAGTGTTCAGCGAGGTTGTAACAGACCTAAGGACTTACATCGACCCAGAGTCAGGAAAGCATG
>CASICT010000037.1 GCA_949373265.1 Candidatus Poseidoniaceae archaeon
GCTCCCGCTACACGTCAGCGTATGCAACTTTTGATGCCAGTCGAGGACTCGTCTAAACGCCGTCAGAAATCAATCGATGCGATGGCTTTTGCCGCTAACCACCCGCAGCGTATGGACCAGATCGCAACTATCCTCAAGGGGCTTGGACAAACCCATCACAGCGGTGAGCGGTACGAACGCGTTGTCGTCAGTAAGAAGCCAATGGACTCATTGAAAAAATGGTGCAGGGTTCTACAGCCTGGTGAAGGAGAGACTTGGAAAGATTACACTGTATTCAAACGGGTCACATGGATTGGAGGAGGAGCACCCGCTGATGCACCCGAAGGATGGGTAGTTCTTGGCGCCAACCCAATGCCAGAAATGATTTTACCAGAACGAACCATTGCTTGGTTCAAAAACAATCAACGTACGCTTTCCACACTTGTTGCTATTGTTGAAGATGCAAACCTAGGTGATGAAGAAGATGACTTCCTCCATGAGATCCACGCTGCTGTTTCCGAACTGGGAAGCTTGCCTGAATGGCTCAACAGCATTGATGAACAAGGTGACTTGGAACTTATTGCTGATGTCAAAGATCGTCTTTGGAAGATTGTCAAAAGTCTTGAGTTGGAAGTCAATCAAGAAGTAACTAAAGCAATGGACAGTGCCAAAATGAACCTCAGTGGCAGTGAACTGCTCGAGGCTTTGTCGGATGGGGCTGCCTTCCAAAGGAAATTGCAGAACGCAACCAGTGTTGTCATTACCGATGCCATGGAAGTAGCCAAACAACGCCTTGCAGAAGAATTGGAGGGTACGGGGGTCCGAGTGCCTTATTCCATATTCACCAAAGATTGGCCAGCGAAGGTTGATCGGAAAGTCGTCGATGAACTCGATACTGCTCTGTCCAACAAACTCACCACGGGTGAGGCGGAACACATGCTCAACTTAGCCAGGAACCTCGGTCCACTTCAGCCTCACTGCGAGCAAGCCGTTCGTAACCTCATCGGACTGGATCAGTGGGTCGCTGTGGCCCGTTGGGCTATGGACAATCAATGTACAATGCCTGAATTAGCTGACCATGGAATTCACATCGAGGAGGGACGTCACTTGCTTCTTGGCGTGGAACCTGATGCGGTAACATATGGACTTGGAAAATGCGCCAAAAAAGTAGATAGGCAATCACTGGCGCTGCTCACAGGAGCTAATTCGGGTGGTAAAACCACACTTTTGGAATTGCTTGCTCACACCTGTATTTTGGCGCACATGGGCTTGCCTGTCCCTGCGCGCCATGCTGTGGTTGGTCAAGTGCAAGCACTGCACATTCTTGCGAAAGCTGGTGGAACCCAAAGCGCAGGTGCCCTCGAACAAACCCTTGTCGAACTGGCGAACGTGGTCAGCGATCCAACACCAAAACTGATTCTAGCAGATGAACTTGAAGCCATCACCGAACCCGGTGCTGGAGCCAGAATCATTGCAGGGATGCTGTTGGCTGCTGAGGCACAAGAGGATACGACAATGATGTTGGTAACTCACCTTGCCCCTTCAATCATCAAAGCTACGGGTCGTACAGACCTACGTGTGGATGGGATTGAGGCGACTGGACTGGATGCTGATTTGGAACTCATGGTAGATAGAACTCCTAAACGCAATCATCTAGCAAGGTCAACACCTGAACTCATCGTTAAGCGACTAGTTGAACGAAGCGAGGGTCATGCACAGGAATTGTTCAGGGATATTTTGACAATGTTCCAGTAATTACCGTCGCTAAACTTTGTATTTCTTATTGGAATACAATGCCTTGATGCTATTGTAAGTATCAATCGCGGCGTGAAGTTATTAGTGCAGCTCCAAGTATTGCCGTAATTCCAATAATAGCACTAAAACCCGATAGCCAGGATTTCTTTTCCGAAGAGGTCTTTTCACTGGGGTCGATAGAATCTGAATCATCACTATTGTTTGTGCCCTCTTCACTCAAGGTTTCGTTCACACTGACTGGTTGCCATAGCCAGACCATGTTGTTCTCATGCTTATCCGTATCTTCACCGATCAAAAGTTGTCCGCCATCCAGAACGACGAGGTTGTCTGGTCCAGCCATGTTATTGACTGTACATTTGTATTCGGCTGAAGACGTGTAAGGACCCCCAGATATTACAGGTTCAATTCGATTCACATTCCATTGGTCATTCAATGTCATGCTATAGATGATGCCACAGCGATTCTCTGTGACATCGATATCATCTTGTCCATCACTCATATCTCCTCGAACATCAGACATCGCCAGGTAGAGGTGTTCCGGTGAGTTTGGATTGAAAGCAACTCCTTCCATTTTATTCCATTCATCGCTGGCTCCAAGAGCAGCAGCGGCCTTACGTGATTCAAGGAAGGCTACTCGGTCATCAAGCGCTGATCCAATCGTTCCATCGCTATTTAGATCCTTATTCAAGCGTCCTTCTGCCCAATCATTAATTTCTTCATCAGTGATGTATGAGTTCTGTCCAGCAATGAAATCCGCAGTGGTTATGCCATCATATTCGTCAATCCATAATTGGATTACAGAATTTGATGAAGAGGCCATTTCTATCCACTCCACATCAAATCCAGTAGTGGAGGAATCTTTGCCAGCGTCTTGAATAACTTTGGCAGCGAAGAGAGTTCCTGAACTAAGTTCACCAGCAGTGTCAGCGACGAATTTGAACAAAACCGTTTCATATCCGTCGTCAGTGAGGTAAACAGTTCTCTCATCAGGCATCACCTGGGCATTTTCGTGCGAGAATCTACCCATTGCGAAGTGCTTGCTGAAGTCTGGTTCTGTGGTAGTTGCATTATCTATTTCCAAGATGTAACCATAATCATAGGGATTAGGATAGTAGCCGAGATAATCCTCTAACAATTCTTGGCCATAGTGGTAATTGTAGGTTTCATCATTCCACTGCTTAGTATTATCGAAGTAAAGTTCCTCGGCTAGAAGCGGTGTTCCCCAAGGACTCATACTGCCGAAGCAGAGAACCCAACCTCCGTTGACACTGCTTAGGTTTAGCATCATGCCGCTGAGAACATCCCATTCGGAGGATGTGTGATTCCATTCAATCTCCATCTGACTAATCCCTGCAGGTCTGTCTTCCCAAGATGTGTAGAGATATCCTTGGCTACCATTGGCGTTCAGGGGAACGAATGCATTGTAGTCAGGCTTTTTGCTAATTAAGAGACGGTTTCCAGTATCTGCGGAGTATATCCCTCCCGCAATTCCACCTTCAGAGAGGGCGTCGCCACTTTGGAATAGAACCTGATAATCTCCATAGGAAGTCCGAATGCCATGCCAGATATCAGATTCACTGCTGGAAGAAGATAATTCTGGAACCGAATGAGGTATTTCATTCCAATCGATTCCATTGATTACTCCTATTGTAGCCTTATAATTTGCTTCATCAGGGTGCATTGCGTTGACGAAGAAGTTACCATTAGCATCAATATGCATACCAGTTACTTCTGCATCAGATGGAAACATCATTATGCGAGTCATTGATGCGGTTAGATTTGTGTCTGAACCGTTGTTCGAACTGGCCAAAGGGTCGACGTAATCTTTGAGATCACGAGTTTGTTGTACGGTAAAATCATTGGATTCGTATAATGAACCGCCCTGTGCCATCAGAAACAGGAGAGATACAACGAGTAATGTCTTTACACGAGCGTTGGTGTACGTGGCAGTCATAGCCCTCGACTTATATCCTACTTCAATAACCATTCCTGAGACTATGATTCATCAAGCAGGTGCGGTCATACTCCACTGAGTCATAGGCTTGTGCCAATCTCGCACCTGGTCGGTTTCAAGACGTAACTGCAATCCGTCTCCAATTTCGATTTCCAAATCCATCATTTCAAATTCCACGTTATGCTCATTGGTACGAAATGTGTCATCGAAAAGTATCTGCTGATCAACCACAGATCCTTCTACGGTTCGTTCGAGTATCACACGAATGTGACATTCCTGCAACGGATTACGTAGTGAACAAGACTCACTACTGCCATCATGGACGACAGTAACAATTCCTTCAAAGGAAACAATGCCAACTGAAGGTCGAAGGTCTATGACAGTAGATTTGGCTGTTGGGGTGCAAACGCACTCCATGTTGTCAGATTCCACTACCCCCTTCAGTTCAACTGTGATTTTAATCATCACAACCTCGATTAATTCGGGAGATGATGATGTGGCGGTTACGGTATAATGATCTGGCTCCGTGAAGGTATGAATCACTTTTAATCCAGTTGCAGTTGTTCCATCACCAAAATCCCATGTCACAACACCAGCGGATTCTTTAGCCTCAAAAATAAATTCATGAAGACGTTCAGTAATCACTGCTTCTTCATCATTATCGCCTTCATCTATTTCCACAAGGATGTACTCATTTACTCCATAAACGGTTTCAGCCTCGATTGAAAAAGTCCCATTGGGTGAAGAATTAGAAGATACTAGGGTTGTTAGTGCTGCACCTGTAGCTGCACTGAGCATCAAAATAAATACGAGAGTAGCAGCAGAAACCGAGTACTTCATGAATCCAGTTGAGTAGATTACCTTATGAACATCTGTTTCGTTCAACAGTAGATATTGAAGTGAGATATATGCCATTTTGAAATGGTTAAATCTCAATGAGTAGAGAATTAATTGATTGGTTTTCTGCACCTACTGTAAAGACAATAACAATACAATATCACCTTAGCCACCGATTTATGCTGACGATTCTTGTTGCTGCATTATTTGCGGGCATAGTCGCAGTATTGGTGACTGTAGCGGTAGAGAAATGGGGTGGGATTGTTGGCGGTATTTTGGGGACTTTACCAACTACAATAGTCCCTGCAACTATTGGGATGTATGTTGAAGGTGGGTCAAGTGATTTAGCAACAAGCATGTCCTTGATTCCTTTTTGGATGCTATTAAATGCATTATTTGTTGGGGCTTGGGTAGCCTATCCTCGGATGAAGAAAGATGTTGGAATAAAGCAAATGGCCTCTGTTTCACTGATTTTTTGGATAATCTCCGCATTGTCAATGACCTTTGTTTTGAGTATTGCATTAGATCATTTTTCGAAACTTTTGATTGGTATTACCGGCTTATTCTTCCTAATCGTTTTAGGACTCTGGATGACATTCAATCCCCGCAATGCACCTAAAGGTAAGAATAAAGTTAGCAAGGAAGTGTTACTGGTACGTGGATTAGCAGCAGCAACAGCGATCGGAATAGCAGTTCAGTTGTCGAGTATGGGTCAACCGATTATCGCAGGTCTGGCATCGGTTTTCCCTGCGATTTTCTTGACAACAATGGTTGCTTTGTGGCTGGCCCAAGGCCCTGAAGTTCCGACCGGTGCAGCAGGGCCGATGATGCTTGGCGGCTCTTCTGTCGCAGTTTACTCTCTACTCGCGCCTTGGGCATTACCAGAATACGGAATTCTTTTTGGGACTTTGATTTGTTGGTTCGGCTCGGTAATATCTACATCGATACCTGCCTATTCATGGATTACATGGCGCAACAAAATTAATCCAGTTGTGACAGAATAAGAGTTGATTTTTGTTTGAGATTATCATGTCGATAGAAACAAGATATTGGCAGCATCTTAATTTGTTAAAAACGATTATTGATTTATTCAATCCATAAGGCGAGGGATGTTTCAAAACCCCCTTGGTAATGGCATTGACATGGTGACGAGAAAAGATGGCCTCATGGTCGATCACATACCTTTTCCTATACCCAAAGTTCGTCCTGCTCTCCGACAAGGCTGGAAAAAGTTAACATTCCTTCATTGGGAAGTCGAACCCGATATTCTACGCACCCATCTCCCAGATGATCTGGAACTTGATCTCCATGAAGGTAAAGCCTATGTCGGATGCATACCATTTGTGATGGAAAAAGTGCGACCTGTTTTCCTTCCAGCAGTCCCAGGGATCTCTACCTTTGCTGAGTTCAATATACGGACTTACGTGACCAAAAACGGAATACCAGGTGTCTTCTTCATCACCTTAGATGCCAAAAGCAGAGTGACCTGTTTCTATGCTAATAAAAAATATGGTTTAGCTTACAGGTATGCGAAAGCAAAAGTATCCGGCTCTTTGCAATCCGGTTACTCTTGGTCATCCATTAGGTCAAAGGATGGTGTTGCTCTTTCAGGTTCTGTAAAGGCGACTTCGGAAGTGCGTCAAGCCGAACCTGATACGTTAGAATATTTCTTGTTTGAGCGCTACAGTCTTTACACACTGCACAAAAATAGAATCTATCATGGTTACACGCATCATGCCAAGTGGTGGTATGCCGATGGCGAGGCTAAATTAGAAACCAATACTCTAGTCGAGAGTTATGATTTTAGTATCAAAGACGCTAAAAAACCTGAAATAGTGCACTTGTCAGAGGGCGTTGATGTTGTGGCTTGGCATTTGTTGCCATTAGGAGATGAATCCCATGGTTGACCCAGATGTTCTACTAATGGATGGCGATTGTGGGTTGTGCACTCGCTCTGCTGTATTTCTACATCCTCGCCTCAAAGATATCCAAAAGTTAAAATTTATTGCCATTGAAAGTGAGGAGGGGCAAAAGATCATTTCGAACTTCCCTGAAAAAATGCAGCGGGCAGATTCGGTA
>CASICT010000038.1 GCA_949373265.1 Candidatus Poseidoniaceae archaeon
CTACCTATCGAATTCCTCCACGACGGAGTACCACAACTCCGCCTCGAAAGCGAATGGAAAAAACCCGAACACCCACTATTCACACCACCCAAAGAGGCAAAACACACCCCTATTCTTTTGCAGATGCTTTCCCGTCCAAATATTGCATCCAAAGAAACATGGGTTCGCCAATATGACCACGAAGTTATCGCACAAACAGCACTCAAACCATTCGTTGGAGTTGAAAGAGACGGTCCTGGTGATGCTGGGTTATTGGCTCCCATTCACGGCTCAACACTTGGTTTGGTTGTATCCAATGGAATTTCACCTCGTTACAGTGACATCGATGCAGGTGCAATGGCAGCAGCGGCAGTCGATGAGGCTGTTAGAAACGCAGTATGTACCGGCGTCGACCTAAGCAAGATAGCAGGCCTCGATAACTTCTGTTGGCCAGACCCAATCGAGAGTAATAAGACACCAGACGGCCGATTCAAATTAGCCCAGTTAGTTAGGGCAAACCGCGAGTTAGAGAGAATATGTAGGGCTTATTTCGTTCCTTGTATTTCTGGTAAGGACTCAATGAAGAATGATTATGGAAGTGGGGAGAAAAAGATTTCAATCCCTCCAACCCTTCTCTTTTCATTATTCGGCAATCACCCCGATGTCCGCTATACAACAACATCCGATCTAAAGCCAGGAGAGAGCCTGTACATAGTCGGAGAATCAAAGCAAGAACTAGGTGCAAGTGAACTTGCATTCATGTTCAAAGAATCTGGTGAAGCTGAAGGAATAGGTGGGGAGGTACCCCAATTACCTGAGCCTGAAAAGAATCTAGAGTCTTACAAAGCCCTAACCAAAGCAATTCAATCTGGAATTGTAAGGACCGCTCACGATTGTAGTGAAGGCGGGGTTGCTGTGGCAATAGCGGAGATGTGCATTGGCGGAAGATGCGGTGCGGCAATCGACGTTGACGGTCCAGGAGAAGCAGATCTTTGGGGCAGACTCTGGGGAGAATCCCTAGGGCGAATTATTGTTGGAGTCAAACAGAAAAACCGAGCAGAATTCCTCGCAGCCATGAAGGGTAATCCACTAACTTACTTGGGGGAGACTACAGATGGAGACACACTTGGAATTTGGGACGGAGATGAACTTATCATCGAAGCAAATGTCGATGAAATGGTGTCTGCTTGGAAAGGTAGTTTAGATATGACAGGGGGGTGACCAATGATGGTTGAAACTCCTAAAGTTGCAGTTCTATTCGGGTTTGGAATTAACTGCGATAGAGAAACAGCAGCAGTATTCGAATTGGCCGGTGCTGTTAGTGAAAGAGTACACGTCAACCACTTTGTAAATGGCGAAAAGGACCTTTCACAATACCATATTTTAGCCGTGCCTGGTGGATTTTCATTCGGAGACCACCTCGGCTCAGGTAGGCTCCTTGGAAATCGTTATGCGCTTTGCGATGAGGGAAACAACTAGCAGCATTTGTCGCAGCAGGTAAGCCAATAATTGGAATATGTAATGGATTCCAAGTGCTGGTAAAAACCGGATTATTACCTGGAAAAGAGATTCCAGACTTTGAGCAACGAGCAAGTTTGACTTTGAATAATAGTGGGACGCTATGAAGACCGGTGGGTTACATTGGAATTCGACCCCGAGAGCCCATGTATCTGGACTAAAGGAATTACTAGAATCGAATGCCCAGTTAGACACGGAGAAGGCCGATATGTAATGCCATCCTCAAGCGATTTAGACGAACTAGATGCAAATAACCAGATTGTTACAAGGTATGTCGATCCAACTACCGAGGTTGGCCATGGAATCACAGATGAAACATTACCATTCCCACTTTGCCCTAATGGAAGTATACGCAAATATCGCAGGTATTTGCGACCCTACGGGTTTAGTGTTCGGATTAATGCCCCACCCAGAGGCAGCCTACGCCACCTTCCTACACCCTGATCACACACGTAGCGATGTCAAGGAAGAAATATTGGCAGAAAGTATGCAAATATTCCGTAACGCTGTTCAATACGCTCAAGCAAACCTTTGAGAAAGAGACGCCCGTCACTATGACATGGGCGAGTGAGAAATTGTACATGGAGAGCATCGACGCATGCTATGTAAAAGATTTCAATGCCACCATTGTTAGCGCTGATGAAAATTCCGTAACACTAGATCGTACTCTGTTTTACCCACTGGGCGGTGGACAAAACTGGGACACCGGCACTATTTCATCAGATAACGGAAAGGTTACAGTAACCGAAGTTCGTGGACGAGGAGAAATTCAGCACTTTGTAGGCCAAGACCACGGCCTTGAAGTTGGAGATGCCGTTGAAGGCGAAATCGATTGGGACAGGCGCCACGCACACATGCGCATGCATACAGCACAACACCTGGTTAGCGGTATCGTTTACGAAATGTATGATGGAGCACGAACAGTAGGTAATCAAATCCACGCAGACCGTTCAAGAATCGATTTCAATCCTGTGAAGTTTACTGATGAAATGATTGAAGAGTTATTTCATAAAGCTAACGAGACAGTAGAAAGTAATCTTCCTGTTACCGATTGCATAATGACCCGGGATGAGATTAATTCAATCATGCCACCAGACAGAACAAACATGGACTTGTTACCAATCTCGGTTAAGAAGTTACGTATAATCAAAATTGGTGATAATCTAGACCTGTGCCCCTGCGCGGGCACCCACGTTAGGGGGTTAGGGGAGATTGGAGAACTCGAATTTTTAGGACGGAAAAACAAGGGGAAGGGAACAACTCGCGTCAGTTACACTCTCGAGGGCTGTTAGAGTTGAGAGCCCACTCCAATCGGCAAACTCTTTTCGAGAAGCAAAAACAGTAATGACTTCTTGAGAAGTTTATAGGTCTAAATCATCATCTAGTAATTCTGACACTTCAGATTTAGCACCCTGCCAATTATCACGGTCACGCTTTCTTTGAGCGATTGTAGCGGCTTCAACAACTTCTTTCAGCGGTTCGGGGGCATCAAATGCAGCCTTTTCAGCCTCTATCTTATCAACCATATCACGGTCCTCGCCTAGACGGTCAGAACGGTCTACTGCGGCTATGGGCTTGCTAGGAATTGTTCTTGCACCATGCTCGATTTCTTCCGCTTCTAGAGTATGGGCCATATGTTCTAGGACCTCTCCAGGAGGGAGTTGGTCTTTCCATGGGTTCTGATTTCCAACAGTTTGTACAATACTTGTTTTTTCTCGCCTTGCTTGGGATGCAAATAATTGTCCGATCTCTTCACTAGTGGGTAGTGCCTTTGTTTCAGCCAATGAATTGGCGAGTAGTTGCTGCTCTCTCAGGACAGGGCCATGAACCTCATCGTGGTCATAGCGATTAGGTGATGCTGCCATTGCTAACATATCCCTCGCTAATTGAAATAATTCATCTGATTTTGGTGCCTTAGCAATTTTTTCTCGTACCGCCTTGTGGTGAGAAATACATGACCTACAACGGTCACTGCCAGCAATGTCTTTCGCATCGCATCGCAGACAACAGGCTTGGAAGCCCAAGTCTTTCATCGCTCTACGTGGCATCGCCATACCACCGCCTAGGTCCAAGAAGACAAGAATCCTTCCGCACGAGGCTTCAAATCACACGGCGTTAGGAAAGGAGCATGGCGAGGGACCCACGAGCCGACATCCTCGAAGATGATCTGTTCCCAAAACCGTCACGTAGAATCCACCGTGTGCACGCTCAACAAAGCGGCGACGGCACCATCCATTTCGATGTTAAGAAAGGTGTTTTTGGAATGAATAATCGCCAGCCTGCACAAATCCACAAGGGTAATATATGGCACTTCAGTAAAGAAGAGAAGCATCACTTACTACTCGCTACTGCAGCATTTACGCTTGCTTTGGGGCTACTAAGGGCGGGTAATATATTCACTATTAGCGATGATGGAACTGGTAGTTGGGCTGCCCAACTTCTACTTTCAATGCCAGTGATGTTAATCGCAGTTGGCCCAGCATTCATTTTACATGAAATAGGCCATAAGATAGTCGCTAAGCATTATGGTTGTTGGGCTGAATTTAGAGCCGACCCAAATGGGCTAAAATTTGGAATATTGATTGTCGCGTTTACTGGTTTTTTGCTAATGGCCCCGGGAGCTGTTATGGTAGCGGGACTAGTTAGTCGTAGACAAAACGGGCATATTGCAATTGCAGGCCCCCTAGTCAACTTTAGCTTATTTTTGGTTGGTATTCCCCTCGGGGGCCTAATCCTTGGACTTACCGGAGCTGAGGCGTTTGCCGTTTACGACGGAGAATATTTGGTCGGGGGCGCAATACATCTCAAGGCAATGGTAGGAGGGATAGTTTTCTGGTGGATTGCGGCAAACTTAGGACTAGGATTGTTCAATATGATTCCCTTTGGGCCACTCGATGGAGCCAAGGTAAAAGACTGGAACGCACCAGCATGGTTCGTTACATTTGGAGTATTTATTTCCCTAGTTGGCCTATGGATGACTGGAACATTTAGCCCAGTCGAACTAGCAATTAGCATTGCAGAACTATTCTGATTATTCTTCCAAGTACGAATTACGAACTGGGTTTTCATCTAGGTGGAAGAACGAGTATGTTGCCCACCAGGTGATAGTGTCGAGCGCATCTACTAGGTTACTCGTACCACTATGCTCTTCACCGTAATCCTTTCCAGTTGTATCCATCCAATCTTCCATTTCATCAAGAGTGTCACAGGTTTGATGATAGCACCAATACCCGTCAACTAAACCCCCGAATCCCATGGTTACAGTTCCTAAATTGTCTTGGAATGTAGCATGGTCTGAACGGGCAGTAGTATCCTCATAAACAATAATTTCAGGCCTGTCCTTTGCTAACCAATCATCAACTTTCCAGGTTTCAACAGAATGACCTTCTCCAATTAGTGGGGCCATTTGTTCCTCAACCCCTATTGCATCAGAACCAATCCACATAGCTAGATTTACCATTCCTGGCTGATTCATTATATCATGATCAACACTTGGCCCGATATAAACTCGCATTGGCCAAACTTCCTCATCTTTTGGATAACCATCAGGGTCGATAGCAGGGTTAGGGTCACAATTTCCTTCGCCTCCTCCATGACCATTACCACAAGGAGCACCTCCGCCGCCCGGCCAGTTTACTCCAGCCATGTCTAAGTTAACGTAATTGGTAACCTCAACATTGGGATTATCTTCTTTGACCCATTCATCAGTCCAATAATCACTACCCCTCTTACCGCCTTCTTCTCCAGACCACAGACAGAATACCATTGTGTTACGAGTCTTATAATTCGCCATTGCTTCTGCTACAGTTAGCACCATACTGGTTCCTGCAGTGTTGTCATATGCGCCCACTCTAGTTCCATACGTTCTTCCAAAAATATGGGGGTCGAGTAAAACCGCATTAACCGGAGGCGCAATGTCAAAGTGAGCTCCGAAGACCATCCATTTGTCAGGATTTACTTCACCAAACCGATATCCGCATACATTGTACGCTTCTGGATTTTGAGCCCCAGTCTCAATCGAATCGTAAACGAATCGCTGCGTGATAACTTCTAACCCGAAACTATCTAGCGTCTGTATCAAGTATTGTGCAGCATCTTCGTAAGCAGCATTACCTTGTCCGGCCCACCTATCGAGATAACCTATGGCTCCGTCTGCTAGATCAGTAGGATCTGACGATTCATCAGATAGCATCGACAAATAATCATATGTCGTTCTTCCATTTACAACACCTGTGGAATGCCTTCCTCCATCAGCATCTGAGAAAGCAGCAGCCATAGGGCGTTCAATAGGAATTGTAACCGCTACCACAGGGCCTCCGTTACTAGTGCTAGGCTCAACAGTATCAATAGTATCACCCGTGGCTCTAACAATTCCTTGATTGTCGCCCCTCTCATACCCATCTCGAGCGTACCAAGTCCTCCAAGATTCATCTAAGTCTCTAATAGGCCAGTTTTCCCGACCAATATCGCCAATCATTATCACAGCAGTGTCGGTTCTTGGTGGTGCTAATATTGTTAGAAGTACGGATTCTCCCGCCTCTAAGTCAACGACAGTTGAATTTTGCACAAACCCATTTTCAGGATTCATGATAAGATACGGCACGAAAGCAGACATATCTGAATCTGCAGCAATAGTTAGTCCCTGAAATTCACCTCCTCGTAAAATACCAGGGGTGAGGGTTACGTCATCCGATTTTAACGAATTATCATTATCTTCTCCAAAGCACCCACCGAGTGGTGCCAGACAGAACAACAGGACGAGGAATCCAGCTGTTAATGAGCGCTGCATATCTCTCCGTGTAGGCAACCCCTTCTCAATGCTGCGATTATTTGTTGAGACAGATGTACGAAGGTTTCATTATCTTCTAAGCCGAATTGCAGTATGAGAATAATGGTAATGACCGCGCCGCTAATACACGAAATGCTCAGGAAAAGACGTTGTTTGAAAGGAGTATGTAGGCCAAAGAGGACAAAATATCTCTGGGCTAAGATGGTTCGTTCAGAACAAGATGAAAAAACCCCTGTAATCGAAGGATGATTATTCATTGATCAATTCTTGGTTAATCATGTAGAATTGACCAATTAAAATCCCAATTAGGGCGATTGTAAAGAAATTCGGCCACGGAAACCCACCTTCTGCGCCAGTTAAAGTGAGAATTCCAATCACTATGAGGACGTAGCCAAGTACGGCACAAACTAGTGGAATTAGCGATGTTCGCCAACGATAATGATAAGCGCGATAAGCCATTTCCATACTTATTTCGAGACTACCTGAATCCGCCATGTGTAGCATCACTCTAAACGCCACATGTAGGATTTGAGAAATAACAGCAACAATTGTTAAAATCATGAAAAGAATACCAGTGATAGCAATAATTGAACCCTCACCTTCGCCAAGAAGAGTGAACCAACCAATGCTATCTCCGTATCCGAAGAGTGAGATTCTCATTCCGAAAGGAGTGATTTCCAAAAACCCTCCAATCGTAATCCAGCTTACGAATAGCCCGATTATCAACATCAAAGCACCAGCGCCATGCAACGCGTGAGATAATGCAACAACTCCACTCATAGGTTCCGAATCAGACTTTGCCTTGGCCTTAGATTTGGGCTTTTCACCCCACTCGAATTCATTTTCACAATGTGGGCATTCAAATTCTCCAAAAGCATCGTCATCTAGGACGATTTCTTCTTCACAGTGAGGGCATAGAATTTCCACCATAATGGCAAGTATTAGCGATTTACAAATAAACATTTACCCGGCAATCAAGCCAGGAAATCCATCTCACAGCTCATTTGGAACAGGCGTTTGGTCCATATGTAAGAATGCATAGACCGCCCACCAAGTAACAATGTCCCAGGAGTGAACAAGGTTTGCTTCACCAGTTGCACTGTCCGTTACCATATATTCTTCCATTGTGGATAATTTATCACAAGTTTTGTGATAACAGGGATAGCCATCTACAACCCCGTTCCAACCAAGAGTGGCCACACCAATATCCTGGAATGGCTGATGGTCGCTTCTTGCTGTAGGAGATTCATAGATAGCAACGGTGTCTTGGTAGTTATTTTGCCACAAAGGATTTTCACCGCCAGCAACCCATTCTTCCCGCCCCCGCTCAATTTGATAAGCAAGGTCAAAAGCATCAGCTCCAATCCATTCTGCCAAATGATACATACCGGGTTGGTCGATTACATCACCAGTGCCGTCAGGGCCAAGATAAACCGATAATGCAAAATCACCAGGATAGTTTATTCCAGCCATATCTAGGTTCAGATAGTTGCTGATAGTTACACCGGGGGGAAGATCTCCTGCAAACGCACTCGAGCCCCACAAGCCTTCTTCCTCAGAAGACCAAAGACAGAACACCATTGTTCTGCGGGCATCAAAATCAGCAAGAACGCTAGCGGTTGTGAGGACCATTGATGTTCCTGCAGTATTGTCATATGCGCCAGTTCTAGTACCATATCCCTGTTCATCAGTTCCTGGAATCAGACCGATTGGACTAGCATAAGGAGCTATATCGAAGTGAGCGCCGAATACTAACCATTCGTCAGGATATACAGTCCCAGTCTTATATCCGCAAATATTTACAGCCCACAATGTACCTGATTGGAATCGGTGGGTTTGAACATCTAAGCCATAGCCCCCCATCACTCCTTCGAAGTACGTAATGGCATCCTCATAGGCAGGGTTTCCATTTCCAATCCATCGGTCTAGGAACCCAACAGCGCCATCAGCGGGGTCGAGAGGATCAGGGGTTTCATCGGTGATGAAATCAACCCATTCATACACATCTCTACCATTTAGCCACCCTGCACTTGCTCCAACGCCATTCTCTTCGGTCAGGTCTGCTCTTTGGTCTCTAACAGTTACCAATTGCTTGGTTTCAACATCCCCGCCTGTCGATGAACTAGGGATGACCCATGGCCACTCTCCACCATCGTCTTCATTCGGACTAACCATTATTGAAGAGCCACGAGAACCGTCTTCTTTCCAATCCATCCATGACTCATCTGCTGAACGAATAGGCCAATTTTCCCTGCCATAATCTCCAACTAGGAGCATGATATCTGAATTTCTAGGAGGGAATAGAATTTTGACATTAACGGATTCACCTTCTTTTATGTCTAGAACAGTTCCATTCTGTGCTCTCAAAGAACCTGGGTCCTGAATAAAGTAAGGAATAAATACACTCATGTCATTGTCGGCAGATAGTTCAATAGTAGTCCATTCTCCACCCGGGAGGTTTCCTGGAGAGACCACAAGGTCGTCAGCAGTAGGCGTGCCAGAAACCCCATCTTCTCCAAAGCAACCCGATAAAGAAGCAAGGCACATTACCGTGACCATTAGTAAAGCGCGTGCGGCATCCATGCTTTGCCGACCGGCATCGCATTGTTGAATCATATGGTTCTAAGTTCATTACCGGTGTGCGGAATGCTCTTTCCGGATAGAGGATAACCGTTATACATTGACCAATGGCCGGATTAGATGATGGCAACAGTTCGCCTCGACCAGAAATCGCGAGCAATTGTACGTTCTATTTCAGAATCATACATCAATGCAATAGCGGGTTATTTCGGTTCAGGGCCTACTGATATCAATGAAGCCAAAGCACAACACAAAGCCTATTCTAGCGCACTTTCATCTAACGGTGTAGCCGTTACAACTCTAGATGCTGACCAGAATCACCCCGATTGCGTATTCGTTGAAGACCAAGCGGTTGTAATAGATGGCCACGTTCTACTTCCAGTTGCTGGCCACGAATCACGCAGAGGAGAACAACCTCCAATTGCGGATTTTCTTTTAGGTCAATTACAAAATCATCAAATTTCTAAGATGCATCCCCCGGCAATGATGGACGGTGGCGATATACTTCGTCTTGGGGACCTCTTTTTCGTAGGACGTTCAACTAGAACTAACGATGCCGGTATTACAGAACTGAAAAGCCTACTAGATCGTTTAGGCCACGAATTAAGAGTAATCGACATCCCTTCACACGCTCTACACCTCACCAGTATTTGTTCCACCCCTTCCGACCAACTAATTCTAGTTCCAGATGGGTATTTGGATACAGAATCCTTTGGCGAAATGCCAGATGGCTGCGAGATTATCATTGTACCCAAAGAGGAAGTTTACGGCTGTAATACACTCGGACTACCAGGTAACAAAGTAATCGTAGCAGAGGGCTATCCAACAGTCAAGTTGGAATTAGAAAGCCGAGGCTTCGAATGCATCGTTATTGACATGAGTCAAATTAGAGCCGCTGATGGCTCGCTTACGTGCTGCTCAATCTTCTATTAGGCTAGATTTGTCGAATTTGCATTCATCGCACCTTTTGATATATACGCGCAAGGTCGGAAAAGTGCTGCAGGGGTCGCCCAGCTTGGTCAAAGGCGCTGGGATGAGGTCCCAGTCCATATCGGTTCGCAGGTTCAAATCCTGCCCTCTGCACCACCTAGGATAGCAAATCTTCTCTCGCAGTCTTGAAAACAACTCTTCCTCTATGCGTAATTTTTGCTTGCCAAACCTCATCCTTTGGATTAAATGCACGTAACATATTCTCACGACTCCAATGTCTTCTTGCATCTACTTGGTTAACATATTTACCCCACTGAGTCCATCGGTTTTCTGCTCTGCTGGCTTTGAGGACTTCAATGGGCTTGAAAGTTCCAAACTCTTGAGTTATAGACGTCCACTCGATATTGTCATATCTGTCTTCTAACCCCTGATGCAAATCTCCTAAGATTTCGTAGCCTACACCTGCATTGGGGTCGAGACTCTCCACATGTCCGGGAAACAGGGTCTTTAGATGTTCAAAACTTTCCTGGCTAGTCCCAGCGGAAATCAATAGTGTATCGTGGCCACTTGGGCCAAGACCGGTATGCAAATCAATCGCCCAAACTTTGCTAACACCTTCTAGATTTTCATCTAGCCAACTCAGTAGTAAATCCGGGCCCGGTTCGAGTTTATTACCACCGTATTGAATGGCTTTGGGGTGCTCATATTGACCTTCAGCAACCCATTGCTTGAGATTGTTAAAACCGTATTTCATGATCAACCTGAATGCCTTCAATCCAAACCATCTTTCCTTCTTAGGTGGCGGAGTTTCCGGATTGACGAAGTCCTGGATGTGGAGATAGCCTTCTGGGACTCCAGCGTATTCCTGACCTTTCTTCAAGAAGTTCCGATTCAAATCAACATTATTTTCATTGAATCTTCTCCACCAAGCCATCCCATACGGGTTCACAGTATGGATAAATATAATCGCATGGTCTTTGAATGGCTCAGTTTCAGTCAAGTCATCCATTACAGCCAACTGAATCGCACTACCAGGATAACCTTCTACGCCGTGAACTCCACTGCTGCAAAGCAAAACCTTTCCTGAATTTAGCGACCCCACTATTGCAACATCAATACAAAGCGGTTCACCTGCAGGGCCAGTCATTCCAATCTCTAATCTTTCACTGGAAACTTTGTGGCCAGCATCTCGTAAATCATCACATGAGATTAGGAATCTTCCCGCAGCCTCTGCATAAGAATTTGCAAACCAGAACTGGCCTTCCATATCCTTTGGTGGCATCCCCAACACTTGAACATTAACAATTTCAATAATTGTGGCAATCTAGAGAACTCTCAAGAATCCACGGCCCCTAATCGGGTTATGGCGGAGGAGTTGGTCGATGCTGATATCCGTGTTGCTAGAACACTACCCTCTCTTGTTTATCACGATGATAAATTATTCACTCGGCTAAAAACGGTCTTCCAAGGATGGCAATTTGCAGCCCACATTTCACAACTTGGCCCCAATAATGTGATTCCGTTAGACCATGTTGAATCAATCACAGGCGAGCCGATACTTTTAGTCAAAGGAAAGGAGACAAAATGTATTTCAAACATTTGTACACACAGAGGAATGCGCTTAGCGACAACTCAGTGCAATCGAAAAACACTCCAGTGCGAATACCATGGCCGCACCTTCGATTTAGAAGGTAGATTCCGCCACATGCCTGAATTCCAAGAAGCGATTGGGTTTCCTAGCGAAGATGACAATCTTCGTTCGTTCCCACTGAGTGAATGGCAAGGAATGTACTTTGTATCCCACGAAGAGAAAGAAAAATTACCTTGGGATATCCTTGAATCCCGACTTAACTTCTTAGATGTCGAATCTTTTATTCATGATGAAAAAAGAGATAGAGACCACCTTATTTCAGCTAATTGGATGCTATATGTTGATAATTATCTAGAGGGATTTCACATACCATTTGTCCATCCCGAACTAAATCAGGCATTGGATTATTCAGGTTATGTAACCGAAACCTTCGAAGGAGGGGTTCTACAAATAGGCAAAGCAATGGAAGGTGATGTGAAATTCGACCTACCTGAAAACCACCCCGATTACGGACAAGATATCGCCGCTTACTACCTGTGGCTTTTCCCAAATATGATGTTCAATTTTTACCCTTGGGGAATGTCACTCAACATCGTAGTACCAGTGTCCCCAACAGAGTCAAGGGTACTCTACCGAGGATACGTGAAGGAAGAAAGGCTAGCACAAGAAGGGGCGGGTTCACTTCTTGATACAGTAGAAATTCAAGATCAACAAATAATCGAGATGGTTCAGAAAAGTATGCGTTCAAAAGCATATGATAGAGGGAGATATTCCCCCACAATGGAACAAGGAGTGCATCACTTTCATCGAATTATTTCAAAGATTATAGCAAATCACTAACGCTTTAGATATCGGACACTGGCATTGAAACGGGATTGAAATGGAAGAATTGCCATTATTGACGATGACAAAGTCACATCTAGCAGACGTGCAACCCGAATTAACCTCGGAGTCTGAAAATCTCCTCTCTACACTATCTGGATTGTGTTCATTCCATTCAAGTCAAGATTTAGCTAGTTTTCTATTTACAGACCAGTTCAACAAGTTAATCGGAACCGGAGACTCGTGGATTACCTTTGAAGTTGGGATATACAAAGACCACACAATAACCGTTGAACTGAAGCCCATTCATGGCAGTATTACAATTGCAGACGAGGCCATGAGTGGCTGTATACCAAACAACGTAATAATTGCAAAAACAGAAACAGAATGTTCAACAATTATTCAAAATTGGTACGATTGTGTAATGACTGCGTAAAGCGATTCCTTGAAATGGGGACTAGGGTCCCATTCAAACAGGAGAGAAAATCATGGGTGGTGACAACTTCCGCGATACCCTTCCCGACCCAGACCCTGAACAGACTCTGGAATGGCAAGAGGCCATTAGAGCAGTAAGCGATGCTCTTGGCCCAGAAAGGGCGCATAGACTTCTACTGCAAACCATAGCAGCAGCAAGGCAAGAAGGAATAGACATCGACGTTGTTAATACACCCTATCTCAATACTATTCATCCGGCAAATCAACCGGATTATCCCGGTAATCTAGAGATGGAGAAGCAGCTTCATGGAATCATTACTTGGAATGCAATGATGATGGTAACAAGGGCCAACAAAGCCAACGACGGCATAGGAGGTCACATCTCCACATTCGCCTCAAATTCACACCTATGGGAAGTTGGTCAAAACCACTACTATCGGGGCAAGGACCTCGATGGATGGGGAGACCATGTTTACTGGCAAGGTCATGCAAGCCCAGGGGTTTACGCTAGGGCATGGCTTGAAGGCCGTCTAACAAGAGAGAATATTGATAATTTCAGAATCGAGTGCGAAGGAAACGGCCTTTCTTCATACCCGCATCCAAGACTGATGCCAGAATTTTGGGAATACCCTAGTGTTTCTATGGGCTTAGGGGGCATGACTGCCATACACACAGCCCGTTTCAACCGATATTTATCCAGTAGAGGGCTAGCCGATACTTCCAACTCCCGTGTATGGTATACGATGGGCGATGGCGAATCGGATGAGCCAGAGTCTCTTTCACAACTTTCTTTGGCCGGTCGTGAAAATCTAGACAATGTGATTATGATAATGAATTGTAATCTACAACGATTAGATGGGCCGGTTAGAGGAAATTCGAAGATCGTCCAGGAATTAGAAGGAAGATTCCGAGGTTCGGGATGGAACGTAATCAAAATCCTATGGGGCTGCATGTGGGATGACCTATTCGCTAGAGATTCCGATGGAGTACTAGCGAACCGCCTGCAGGAACTTGTCGATGGCGACGAACAGCGAATATTTACTAGCGATGCTACGACCTTCAAGAATGAATTATTCAACACTCCACAACTGAAAGCGATGGTTTCACATCTAAGCGATGATGATTTAGAAGCCCTAGCATCCAATCTGGGTGGCCACGATATGGTCAAGATTAACGCCGCTTATGCTGCTGCAGAGGCATGCACTGACAAACCAACAATCATTCTTGCCCGTACAATCAAAGGCTATGGTCTTGGACCTGCATTCGCAGGACGAAACTCTACTCACGGCAAGAAAAAAGCCGACGAAGACAGTATAAAATGGATGCGTGACGACCTCAACCTTGGTTTCACAGATGAGGAACTGGAAGAGTATCCATTCGTTGAGCCTAAAGATATCCCCGAAGTAGTTTCATATCTCAAACAAAGGCGTGAGGCAATGGGCGGATTCTGTCCTGAAAGGCGTTCACCTCCAACGGGAATAACCCCTCCTGGGCCAGAGGGATATTCTTCCTTCGATGAAGGTACAAAAGGCAAAATGCAAGTATCTACCACCATGGCATTCGTCCGCTTACTAAGCGGTTTAATGAAAAATAAGGAGATGGGAGAGAGGATAGTCCCTATCGTTCCAGATGAAGCTAGGACCTTTGGAATGGACCCACTGTTTGCTCAGTTTGGAATTTACCATCCAGAAGGCCAATTGTATACTCCTGTCGACCATAAAATGTTGATGAAATACAAGGAAAGTGAGAAAGGACAATTATTGGAAGAAGGGATTTCTGAAGCAGGCGCAATGTCAACATTCATCGCAAGCGCAACATCGTATTCAACTCAGGGTTGTGCAACGATTCCATTCTACATATTCTACAGCATGTTCGGATTCCAAAGAGTTGCGGATTTAATTTGGTCTGCAGCGGACCAACGCGCTAGAGGATTCATGATTGGAGCGACCAGCGGTCGTACAACTTTGAATGGTGAAGGTCTTCAACACCAGGATGGACACAGCCTCCTCATGGCTCATACCAATCCTGCAGTAAGAGCCTATGATCCAGCATTCGCTTACGAATTGGCAACCATCATCCGTTCAGGAATAAACGAGATGTATGTCGATGAAAAAGATCTGATGTACTATATCGCAGTCTACAACGAGAACCACCCAATGCCGCCTAAACCAGATGGCGTCGACGAAGGCATCATCAAGGGCGCTTACAAGTTACGTAGTGTGCCAAAAGGAGACGGTCTAATCGTCAGATTGATTGGCTCTGGGCCAATCATGCTTCAACTATTAGCGGCTGTTGAGATACTCGAAACCTATGGTGTTCGTTCAGAGATATGGTCAGCAACTTCCTATGGTGAATTACGTCAGGAAGGACTTGACTGTGAGCGGGAGAATCGCTTGAATCCAGACAACGACCGCAAGATACCATTCGTTGAACAAATGCTGGGAGACGGAACATATCCGACTATCGCAGTCAGCGATAATCAAATCGCAGTTCCTGATATGATTAGACAATGGGTTGGTGGAGATTACACGGTTTTAGGAACTGATGGATTCGGACGCTCAGATACAAGGCCTAACCTACGACGATTCTTTGAAATCGATGCACAACATATCACAATAGCAGCACTTTCTTCATTGGTACGATCCAAGAAAATCAAAGCCGAAATCTATGATAAAGCAGTCAAAGATTTAGGTATTAGCAAAGAGAGAAACGATATCACTTCACCGTGATTATTCGATGAAAATAGCAACATCATCTAGTTCCTTTCTCGAAATATTTGGAACAGTAGCCTCCTCGGCAGGATAACCAACCGGCATTACCAACATCGCATGTTCGTGTGCCGGGCGCTGTAAAATATCCCTCAGAAAACCCATCGGGGACGGAGTGTGGGTAAGGGTGACTAAACCCATATTGTGTATGGCTTGGATAAACATGCCAGCAGCAATTCCACAGGACTCTGTAGAATAGTAGGTGGGCCCAGAATCTCCATTCGAGCGTAGACGTTTAGATTGTCTAAACAAAACGACCAGCCATGGAGCATCCGTCATATGTTCCTTTATCGCATCAGTCCCTAGTGGTTGTAGTAGTTCATTCCAAGCCTCTGGCATTCTTTCAGAATATGTTTTTTCTTCCTCAATTTCAGCGGCTTCACGCATTTTTAATTTGAGTTCTGAATTACTAACAGCAACGAAAGTCCAAGGCTGTAAGTGTGCGCCACTTGGAGCAGTAGAACCACACATAATCGCCTTCTCGATTAATTCCCGTGGCACTGTTCGCTTTGAGAAGTGACGCGTTGTACGACGTAGACTCATTTGTTCGTACAGAGCAGAAGCTCTTCGTTTCATTTCATCTTCGGGTAATTCATTCCATTCTAGCGGGACAAATTCATCTTTCAACTTAACACCTCAGGCATCCGTCCACGTAGTCTAAGCCACGTTTCAGCACCGAATGTTAGAGCGTACAACGAGGCTAACCAGAGTGTAGGTCTTGCCCAATAACCAACCGGGTCATCAATCAATAATATGCACAACCAAGTCAATGTTATCAAATCCAAAACCCAACGCATTCCCGCTAAGATCTGTTTGGAATTAGATTGCATTTCTGTTAGCTGCGTATCGGTTAGAACAGCAGTCAATCCCTTGAGTTTTGAGAGCGCATTTCCACCATTCCATCTAATCCGTCCCAATTTGAATCGATTCCAGCCGTCGATTCCAACAAAGAGAGTGACCCACACAACTACAACTTCTAACAGAGAAGATGCACCGTACAAATCTAGGCCACTGAATGACCAATATAGCAATCCCCATAACCAACCAATAATCAGTAATTGAGTTGTTTTTGCAAAACTACTCAGTTTACGAAGCAACTCAGCATCATGCGATAGTAACATTTCCAATGAGATGACCAAGCCTACAGCGAACGTCAAGACGAAACTCCCAGCTAACCACCACCATTCTAGCGAGGAATCTCTCCACGCAAGCAGCAGTGCGACTAAAGTCCAAGCCATCACTAGAGCAGTAGCGGCATTTACCGTTGCTTGCATAACGTAGAGAGGGTCTCTTCCGTCTTTCAAAACAGATAGTCCGCCCATTAGGCGAACCTCGAAGGCTGAGTCGTCAACAACTCCTTGTGCAGCAGCAGTCATGCCACCTACTGATTTTAGCCGTGCTGCTTCTACAAAACCTTCGCCATCATCACTACTACTTCCACCACTCCACTTCGAGCCTCTAGCGGCTGCAGAGGCAGCACCCTTGCCCCGACTACGTCCCTTACCGGCACTTCTAGCCTTAGCCCATGCTCTGATTTCAGGCGTAGTTGCTTCTTCGACCTGGTCTTCGTTTAACGGAGCACCGTGGTCGGTATACAGCCATCGGCATTGGATAGGAACGGGGGCGGGGTCTACATCTGGAGCAACCATTTGGAATTGGCCAGGGCCGAGGGTTGGAAGTTGCTTGACCAAATCCTGGTCACCACCACTTTCTTTCAATAAGTGCCGAACCTTTTCAACATCTTGTGGTTGGGTGAATCTTCCAATAAACGTAGTATTGGCCTGTGCAAGAATCTTGTAATCTACATCTGATACATTCTGTGTTGCTAGTACACAAGCGACTCCGTATTTCCTTGCTTGTTTGAAAATCAATTTAATCAAATCTTTAGCGGGAGGATTTCTTGGATGAGGGGGAAGGTAGGGGGCCACTTCATCCATGAAGAATAACAATTTCAACTCCCCTTCTGCAGGTTGCTGCGTTAGCATCCAATCGTACAATTCTCGTGCTAATTCTTGCACGAAATATTGTTTCTGCGCTTCATCTTGAATCGTATTAAGGTATACGATATTCAAGGGAACCTTACCTGGCATTGCAGGCTCACAGAAAGAATCGATGTCAATTGGAACACCATTAGAGAATAATAACTGGTTTACTCCACTGCTGAATGCTGATAATCGCCTAGCTAAATCATTACGAGTCGACTTTGGCAGCATCTCGTCATAATCACGAAGTCCATGTTCAATCATGATCTCCTCCCATGGAGGAACATCCGGCTTTTCTTCACCTTCGATATCGATGAAAGCCTGCGGATATAGGGCACGTGTGAAAATGTCGCGAGGCTCCCGCACCACCTTTGCTAGACCTTGAAAATCTCCAACATCGATTCCTAAACGAGTTCCGTTGACCAATATTTCGTATAGGAAAGGTTTGACAACCTTACCCTGAGTCTTTTCAACATCAAAACCGGCCAAGTTACTGAATCCTGCTGCAACCATATCCCACGCAGTAATTGCTTCCTCAGGGTCTAAATCTGCAGGTGGTGAACGAAACGGGTCGATACACAAAGGTAGACCCTTGGACCTCAAAGGCGTCCAAATACGGACTTCCATCTTAGAAATTAACTTCTTCATTCGGTCAACGTCTCCGCCTTGTTCGATTAAATCTCCTTCTTTAATCGCTAATGCTAATCTTGCAAGGTCGCCTTGTGGGTCGAGAATCAAAGAAGGAATTCCGGCCAAGGCAGCCTCTTCAATGACAGTCTTTGCCATCACGGTTTTCCCTGAACCTGTCGAACCGAGCATAGCCGCATGCCTTGCTAAAACCATCTTGTCGATTTGGACAATCTCCCCGGTGTCTCTACGCTCACCAAGGTACATACCCTTAGCCTTAATTTTCTTCTTTCTTTTTGGTTCGGGCGTCTCGAGAATATCATCGACGAGGTCTCTCAACTCATGAGTGTCCTCCCCCGTCATGAGACAGCCAACAACCCCCATACTCTTGAGGATGACTACAGCCACGAAGTGAGCGGGACACACTCAAGGAGGCGAACCTCTTCGCCGAGGCATGACTCGTATCTCATTGGCCAAGCCGTATTGGGACGAGGAGTGTGAAAAGGCCGCTATGTCTGCATTGAATAGTGGACGTTGGGTCAAAGGGCCACAGGCTAGAGCCTTTGGAGAAGAATTCGCTAAGTGGTGCGGTGCGGCTGCTGCAGTACCATGCCAAAGCGGATCTGCCGCCCTTTGGGCTGCTTTGCGTTTGTTGGGAATAGGTCCTGGCGATGAAGTAATAGTTCCCGGGATGACATTTATCGCCACAGCAACATCGGTAAGTTTAGTCGGCGCAAAGCCAATATTTGCAGACATTGAATCTGATTATTGGTGCATCTGTCCCGATGATGTAGAATCTAAGATCACGGCGAAAACTAAAGCAGTTATCGGAGTACACATCTTTGGCCAGCCCTTTTCTTCACGTCTTAGAGAAATTTGTGACAATCACAATATTGCATTAATTGAAGATGCAGCTCAAGCCCATGGGGCAACCCTAGAGGGGAAAATGGCAGGTTCAATAGGCGATATTGCATGTTTCTCATTCTTCCCTTCGAAGAATATGGCTGTTGGCGGAGAAGGTGGGATGGTTACGACTACTAAACCGGAGCTAGCCGAGAGATTGAAGAGATTGGTTGATCATGGCAGAAACGACTCTTTAGAATCTGTAGAATTAGGCACAAATTTGAGGATGAGCGAAGTTAATGCGGCAATAGGAAGGGTACAACTGAAGCATATTGACAGTTGGATTGCTAAGCGGAGAAGCAATTCTGAATCACTCAATCATACAACCCTAATTCGTGAAAATAGCGAACATGCATGGCACCAATTGTGCATTTTATCACAAGACCCGGAATCGGTAATTGCAGAATTCAACTCAGCGGAAATTGACGCTAGAGTCCATTATCCGATTCCTTGTAACCGCCACGAAGTCTATTCTGAACACCATCAGAACAAAGAAAATCTACCAATCTGCGACTCAATAGCACATAAGTTGGTTGCAATACCGGTGCACCCGTCGCTTACAGAGGATGATTTACAACGCATTATGGCTGTTTTACATCCATGACCATTCTAGATAATGCGGCATTGGACCAACCTCTAAGATTTGTTAATTCAAGGCCGGCCCAGGCAGGAAATACCACTTGTTGGCTCTCACTTTCAAGTTCAACTTCTGCAATAATTAGACCAGCTAATTCATTTTCAAACTCGTCAACTTCCCAAAGTAAGCCATCTTGGCCATGCCAAAGATGCCGGGTTTTTGTTATACAAGGAAGACCTTCTAGCGGCAAACTATCAAACAATTCTTTTGATATCTCCCACTCAAATTCAGATGCTGTTGCGTTAATCTTCACACCCTTAGCCGCTAGGTAAGGCACATCATCCTGTAATCTAATTCTCCAGGTGGTAATATTTTCTAAAACACGTTCTTCGTTTGTCAAAGAATGGCCTTGCCAAAAAATCACCCCGTCACTGTGAGTGACTCCGGATAGATAACATTGGAAAATAGCAAGTGAGTTAGCGCTGCGCCAAGGCTTATCATTGCGGCCATCTACGAAGAACCGCCTTTCAATTTCTAAGCCCATCAATTCTCATCCTCAATCTTCTGAGATCTTGCTTTTGCCATGACCTCATCTTTAAGGAACCAGAAAGTTGGAGTTTCTGAAATATGCTTATCCCAGTTCTGAACAGTACGCGCCCACATCTCAGTATCTGCATTGTCACTACAATATTCTAAAATCCAATCCATCTGCTTTTGCATTTCGGGCTCATCTGGACAATTTCGTTTTAGATTCTCAGCAGTTAGTGCCATATTCATCATGAACATAGGAGATAAGGCATAAGTCCAGAAAGGATTTCTTTCAAAATCTACACTTCTTTGCGCTGTCCATAACGAAAAGACTCGGTCATACAAATAGCCGACACTAAGCACGATTAGAACCAACGTCGAGAATATTCCCAGTAGTCCGAGATAGGTAGCAGGAATTCCTAAGAATGAATTACTAAAACACAGCCCCGTGTCACAGTCTTCAGAAAACCTCCACTCAAGGTATGGCCATAAAAGAAGGGTTAACGATGAACCCAGTAGGCCCATTGAAATGATAGATTGGGACTGCTGCATACGCCAATATTGACGCATCACCCATTTCTTGACAGGACTGATTTGCGAACTCGTCATCAGAGGCCCCTCAACACTGCTCATTGATATTTTAATGGGTCTAATTGTCCAATTGGCGCACCAATGTTACATTATAGGGGGCATACCACCGAGTAATATGGAACGAAGAGAAACCAAATTCAGAAGCATGTCCCTGGCTACCTTCATGGTATTGCTGATGTGCCTGTCTGGGTGTACCGGCATGGTTGATGATTCGGATGAAGGCGAGGATCTATTATTGAAACCAGATTTGGGAGATTCAATAAACCGCGTAATCGGAACTCCAAACCTCCAGTCATATTCTGACTGTGATGAATTGGAAATTTCATTGAAATCTAGTTTTGAAGAAGAAGCCCGAACCAATCTTCTGCAAGGGGTCGAAGAGACTTATTATTGGGGCGGCGGGTGGATGGAAGATGATATGGAAATGGTCGCCGATAGTAGTGAAGGTACAACCCCCTCTCAAACTCCAAAGACTCGAACAGAAGGGGTAGACTTCTCAGGAACAAATAACCAAGAACAAGGTGTTGATGAAGCCGATTTCGTCAAGACAGATGGCTTCCATATTTACTTTGTAGATAATGGGATGTTGCATATTATGGACACTCCAGAGCCCGGCGAACTCGAACATGCTTCAACGACTTCAATCGAAGGCAATCCTGTCGCTATGATGTTGGATGGTGATAAATTAGTCGTCGTATCGACTATTTACAGTTGGTCAATAGTTTCAGAAGACCCGTTAGCAGATGCGATGGGTTGGACTGGAGATTGGCAAGGTTGGAGAACTAGCACACTTACAAAATTCACCGTTTATGATATTTCAAACACATCTTCACCATCAACAAATCGAGAACTATACATCGAAGGAAATTACATGACAGCTAGAGAAGTAGGAGGGACAGTAAGAACTGTGACTCATGCTTGGATGGATGTTCCAGGGTTACAGTCATGGTTAGATTATCCTGATAATTATTGGAATAAAGAATATAATGATTCAGAGCGTCGAACATTAAGGGAGGTTTCGGCTCAAGAAGCAATTGCGCATAACGAGCAAATACTGGAAGAAATATCACTGGAAGACATCCTTCCCCAGGTGCACGAAAGAATTGACGGACAGATAATCACTCATCATCTTAGTGGAAATGATTGCTCGGACTTCACGGCACCTGAATCCGCACTCAATAGAGGATATACTAGTATTTTCACAATCGATTTAATTTCCGAAGAGTTAGAATTTGAGGCGGACCACATCGTTGGAAACTGGCCTATGGTATACGCCTCACAAGATACCCTCATCATAACCGAGAATGCTTGGGATTGGTGGTGGTTTTGGGGTAATGATGGATTAAATGAAGCAACAAACATCCATACCTTTGACATTAGTGAAGCAGGCTCAACAATATATTCAGGTTCAGGAAGAGTTGATGGCACAATCCTAAACCAGTTTTCAATTTCTGAATACGAAGGGGTCGTTAGGGTCGCCACAACAACCGGGCAATGGGGCCGCTGGTGGATGGATGACCCAGAACCAATGGAGTCTCACGTCATCACATTGTCTCACGCCCTAGATCTCGAAACCGGTCAAACCGACTTGCTAGAGATGGGCAGAGTTGATGGAATTGCATACAATGAGACAATATGGTCTGCAAGATTTGTACAAGATAGGGCTTACATTGTTACTTTCCAAAACATGGATCCACTATGGACAATCGACCTTAGTAATCCAACCAGCCCTCAAATTATGGGCGAGTTAGAAGTTCCTGGTGTATCAACCTACATCCATCCTCTTTCAGATGCTGCAATTCTTACTATTGGCTTAGGGCCTGCTGATGAGGAAACAGGACTCGGTCTCGACTGGGGCCACACACGTCTTTCTCTGTTCAATGTTTCAAATTTCTCCGACCCACAACTAGCACAGGTACTCTCGATATCGCCTGTAGAAGACCCTAGTGAAGGTTGGACTTGGGCTTGGTCTGAAGCGACATGGGAACACAAAGCGTTCCAATACTGGGCTCCAAAAGGCATGCTTGCAATACCGATGAACACCTATCGTTATGATTACTACTATGACGATGACGGAAGATACCATTATGACTATGATTGGGTTAGTAAATTGATGATTGTAAACGTGACAGAAAACAGTCTCGAAATACATGGCGAAGTAGACCATTCGCAATTTTATGAATCAGAAGAAAACCAGTGGTGGAATTCATACAATATCCGCCGCTCAATATTCATGGGCGACTATATCTATGCAATTTCGCATGGAGGAATCACAGTTACCCATCTTGATTCATTGGAAGAAACCGCATCCCATCAATTTTCAAAGGTAGTGGTCGACGACGTCGAATCAGAAACCGGTGAAACAGCAGTAGATAACAAGGATGAAGACTGAACGGCCAGTGGCCTAAATTGTGCTCAATGTTGCAATACTAGGTTGTGGCCGATGGGGCCAAAATCATCTCCGAGTCTTATCCAATTTACGCGATAACGGCCTAGTACATCGAATTACTGTAATCGACCCTTCTTTGGATGCAAGGGAAGCTGCAATTTTAGCCGACGATGTCAGAGAAGATATCGAGGGCGTTCAAGCGGACCTAGTCATTATTGCCACCCCCTCTAATTTCCACGCATCTCAGGCCAGAGAGTTGATGGCCAAAGGATACCATGTGTTGGTGGAAAAACCATTAGGGTGCTGTGAAGCAGAAGCAGCACAGGTATTGGCGAGCGCACATGAACATGGTAGGGTGATGGGCGTGGGGCTCCTTCTAAGATTCCACCCAGCGGTTTCTTTAGCCAAGAAGATGTTAGAAAATGGGGAACTGGGCCGGCTTGAAAGTCTTCGTTTTGTTCGTAGAACAACCCGTGTTCCGCCTAAGGGTGGAAATGTGATAGAAGCACTAGGCGTTCATGCAATCGACCTGATGTGCCACATTATGAGCGAATCAGAACCAAGTGCGGTTCACGTTGAAGGAGATTTAGTAGAAGCAAGAGTTGCTTTAGAGTTCCCACACGGCATCGAGGCGCTAATCGATATTGGGTGGAACTCGACTGTCGAGAGAAGGACAGTGACCTTGATCGGCTCAAATTTTAGTTTAAGGTTTGATCTAGATATCCACGATAGTGCAGTATTAATTTCTGGTGACAAAGAAACGATAATTCCCTGTGAGGCAAACCACTCGCCCCTTGAAGCAGAGTTACGCCATATTATTTCCGGAATTGAATCTCATAAAACAGGGGCTGCATGGGTTGCTGTGCCTGATTACGGTGCTGCTTTACGCGGAGTAAGGTGGACGGAAAGAGCGATACAAGCGATGCCTATCGCAAGGCCACATTGAAGAATCGGTTGCTTCTCGCACACACCATGTCCGGTGGCGCATCGTCCGAAGAATCCGAACCCATATTCGTTCTCGAACCATTGCCTGAACTATCGGGAATAATCGAATCTTACTCCGAAGTATCACCATTATTACCAGCGGTTGCCATTGCAGCAATCATATATTTCATGATAAAATTCACCGACCCTATGGTCAAAGCGTGGACAACATCTCTATTGGCTCTAGGTCTCAATTATTACATTACAGAATCCCTATTCTATGCAATGATTTTCACCAGTATCTATGCTCTAGGCTTCTTCTTGATTTTAACTGCAATGAATTGGGACGATTTGAAGACAGCACTGGGTATTGATAAGGCAAGGATTTTATCGATTGGTACGTTCATTGTAGCGACCTGGATTTTAGTCGTTCTTGGAACGGCGATTGGTATGCCAGCAGGGCCGGGAATTATCGTTTGCACTTCAGTTACTGCATATTTGTGGTGGACTTATTATTCCTTAGAGCCGACAATCGCATGATTGCGAAGTCTCAAGGACTATGCTCTTGCACCTGTGTACATGGCGACATTCTCTAGTCATCCCGAAATACCCGTGATTATTGAGGCTCTATTGGAGGAGGACGTCCATACCCTATTCTTGAAAGCGGATTGCCCGCCTCGTACTAAAGCTGGTGGAATCGGCGAACTGCGATTAGCAGAAGTCGAGGGTGCCGATGATGGCGGATGGGATACGATTCGCTTAGAATCACTACAAGAGGAATTAATCGACCTCATAGATGAGAATAGAGACCGTTCTGATTGTTTCTTGGAGATAGACCGTAAAGGCTGCCAGGTAATCCAATTAGGAGATTTACGAATCTCTTGTGCATGGCCACCGTTTGCCGACGCTAGAGAGATTACGATTGTTAGACCGGTCGCTAAACTGTCAATTGGTGACTATGATATCGACCCACAGTTGATTTCTAGACTTTCAGATCACCACCGTGGAGTATTCATTTGTGGCCGGCCGGGTTCAGGAAAAACCACATTGGCCCAAGCGATTGCAGAATACCTAGACGAGGAAGTCGGTGCAATGGTGAAGACAATGGAAGCCCCTAGAGATTTACAATTGGCAAATAGGATTACACAGTATGCACCACTCGAGGGAGATTTGGAAAAGACAGCAGAAATTATTTTCCTAGTTCGCCCGGATTTCGTAATTTTCGATGAAGTACGTAGAGCAAGAGATTTCGAGATATTTGCAGATGTAAGGTTAGCCGGAGTTGGCCTATTGGGAGTTACCCATGCCAACTCGGCATTAGAGGCGATTCAGAGATTGATAGGAAAGGTCGAATTAGGATTAGTTAGCCAAGTTCTTGATACAATTTTACACGTAGAAGCGGGCCAAATACAACAAGTATTGGAATTGCGTATGACCGTGAAGCCACCTAGCGGAATGCAAGAAGAATTAGCCAGGCCGGTAATCGAAGTGGTGGAGTTCCCTAGCGGGAAAATAACCCATGAGATGTTCGCTTTCGGTTCTGAAATCGCAGTTGTTCCTGTGGATTCATCTACATCTGGAAATAGTATTTCGCCAATTTCAGCACTTGCTAGGGACCAGTTAGTCCACAAAATTAGGCAATGGGTTGGAGTTCAATGTGGAGTTAAAATCACGGGCTCAAATTCGGCTGAAATCTATGCGCCTCGTGGAATGGTGGCTACATTGATTGGAAAGGGTGGGGAAAATATTCGCTCTTTACAAGATGAGTTGGGCGGACTGAAATTATCAGTTTCGACATTCGCTGAAATGCCTGACGATGTTCAAGTAATGAGTGAAGAGCCATTTGAAGTTCAAGACCGTCGTTCTCGCCAATCTAAAGGTTGGGAGAATTCTAAGAAAGGCGGACGCCAATCAAAAGGAAGACGCCGATGATAGGGTTATTTTCCGACACACTCATCAACATTAGACCCGCATGACCTTACATGCCTTCTTTCCTAACGCTTGCAATTGGGGCCAGCGCACTTACTGCTGTTGCTGATTGGGCGGGGTGGCATTTTGTTTGGAGGCACGAGCTTACGCTTAGCAAAGAGAGCCCTCGAAAACACAGCATTACGAGCATATTCATGTCCTATTATCTTCCCTTCATGCCAACGTTAGCAATACTATTGGGCCCAGCCAGATTAGAACTTTACAATGACGGATTTGCACAGGTTGCAAGCACTTTGCTGATTTTAATGATGGCAATTGTAACCGGGGGGGTTTCAGCAAGTGCTTGGTCAGTACGCCGCCGCCATCTCGAAGAACGAGAAGCTCGCAAATTAATAGATCAACAAGATTCACTACCAGAACACGCATTTCAACATCTGGTTTGGACCACTGTTATGCTAACATTATGTTCGCTTTATTGGTTTTATTTGCTAATCTTTGGCTAAGATGGATTGATGAAGGCGCGCCGGTCCCCCTTGACTGATGGCACAGTCTCCCGACGGTACTGGAACGGCCCCGGTTAGGATTACAAAATCCTCTACATCGGTCACCAGCGGCTTAGGTGTTACTCAAAAGTTAGTCGGGGCTTCAATTGCATTTGGTAATGTACTTCGGGGAACCTTTGGGCCAAACGGCCTGGATAAGATGCTCTACAAAACTAACGGCGAAGCGGCCGTTACTAACGATGGTGCGAAGATAGTAGCAGAGTTGATGGTGAAACATCCAGCGGCTAAAGCATTCGTAAGTTTAGCCGAGAGTCAAGAGAATGCCTGTGGCGATGGCGTTACAGGATGCATTATTTTTGCAAGTGAATTAATGAGTGAAGCGGGGCGATTACTAGAGAAGGGGCTCCACCCACTAATTCTGGTAAAAGGATACCAAATGGCACTTTCTACTACTATCGGTGTAATCGAGGAACGTGCATCTCCTGCAAAAGAACTTCTCAAAGAAGTCGCTAGAACCTCCTTGGTTGGGCGCTCAACCGAAAGTGCTCTGGACCATTTAGCAGGTCTAATTTCTCAGGCAGTAATGACAATACCAGACAGCGACTTACGAGCGTGTTAGGATGGCAAAAGACGGCCAGGGCACTCCCGGCTACACTCACGTTTAGTGAGCGGGCTAGTACTCGAAAAGCGCCTACCCCTTAGAACGAATGCCGCGCGAACTATCATCGTGTAAAATCTCGGTCCTATCCTGCCCACTCGAATTGGAATCCTCGTCAGGTATCAGCGGAAATCGAGATAAGCACTCCCGAGCAATACGAGGCCTTTATCGACGCAGAACAGAAACGAAATCGATGCGATAGCTCAGACAAGGCGATTGCATCGGGCGCAAAGGCAATATTTTCAGCAGGAAGTATCGACCAACGAATTCTGCATAACGCTCGCAGACGCAGGGGTATTTGCACTCGGTGGAATTGAGATATCAATGGCCGAAGATATTGCAAAATCATGTGGAGCAATGCTTTGTGACCATCTTGACGATATTTCAGGATGTTTGGGTGAAATCGAGAGTCTTCTCCATGAGCGCCTAGAAGGTGCAGAAGGGGTGCGTGAGCGCCTGATAATAGAAATAGGCCCAAGTGCAGGCATCGTAACAATACTCGTTGGGGGAACAGACGGAGTTGCAACAGAAGAGACGATTCGGGGTCTATACGATTCACTTCGTTCTACTTGTCTAGCTAAAGATGACGACTCAGTGATATTGGGCGGGGGGAGTTTACATATTGCTGCATCCTTGAAAGTAAGAGAAGTTGCCGAGAGTTGTGCGGGCAGAGAACGACTTTCGATGGAAGCGTTCAGTAGAGCCTTAGAGGCGATACCAGCAGCTCTAGCAATCAATACAGGAACCGACCAAATAGATGCTTTACTGGAATTACGTTCTTTGCATAGAGCAGGCAATACCATGGCAGGAATTACTCAATCGGGCACACCTGGTACGATTGAAGGTGCATGGCTTCCAACCTATACAATTGAGCATGCAATTTCGGTAGCCTGCGAGTCTGCATGCGGACTTTTACGTGTAGACCAAGTTATCTCAGCCCGTGGCGATTGATGCGGCACGTTCATGAGACTAACCCCAATCACTTTCTTAACGGGTACTACACATGGAGCCA
>CASICT010000039.1 GCA_949373265.1 Candidatus Poseidoniaceae archaeon
GTGGAATACTGAAGGAAGCGGAGGAGTAGCACTATACAATCTAACTACAGAATCTTGGCAAGCCGAATTATTGCCTAGTGGCTCCGTTGACAGAGTCACTTCTTTTATCTCATCAACTGGAACAAATTGGATATCTTGGGGTGAATCTAAGCTCGAAGCATTTGCTCCTAACGGAAGCAAGATGGGAGAATGGGATAACTTAGAATTCCCAATACGTGAAATTCTAGAATTTGATGGTGAAATATTATTCGCAACCGAAGATGGAGTTGCTCGCTATGATGAATCTAATTCGTCTTGGCTAAGCGCTTGGACTCCCGGTTCAGGATTGCCTAACTCGGCAGATGATACAGTTTACGAGTTGTGGACAAATGGTACAGACCTAGTGGTTGGCACTGCTAGAAATCAAGGATTCCAAGGAGTTGATGGAGAAATTTCGCACCTAGATAGTACTGGAAGTTGGACGGCTTGGGACACAGGCTCCAATGGAATTCCTAACGGATACCCAATTGGAATGGCCATGTGCGCAGGAATTTTCCATGTTTCAATAACCGCAAATAGCGGTGGTGTTGCAAGATTTGATCTAGCTAATGGAACCGTTGAATCCTCGTTTACGACCTCTACTCGATTGGATGATGGAAATGCTGCTGCAGTCGCGTGTGATGACTCAAATAACATTCTTTATGTGGGCTATTATGATGATTCTGAGCCTATCTCTAGATACGATTACAATAGCGGTCAGTGGCTGACAAGTCTAACTTCTTCTACTCACAATATTCCAACAGACCCTGTTTGGTGGGGTGCTATGGAATTTGCTGGCGGCAAGTTAGCAATAGGATATGACATTGGAGATGAAGGCGACAATATAATCGGTGGAGGATATGTTGTTATTTCAGCAAATGGAGCAACTGCTGGCTCTGCAAGTATTCTATCGGTCGGATCTCCTGTAACATCCATAGATTGGCTTGGAACCCAATGGCTAATTGGCCAAGCAGGTGGAACTTCTGGTTACTCACACGTCGATACATTAGGCCAATTAGGACAGAATACCATTCATGCACTTCCTAACCTAGTCAGTGGACAAGTCACTTCAATGGCCGGAAACTCAACTCACCTATGGGTTGCTTCTGCATCATGGCAGAACACTGGCTCTGGAGTTTTGCAGGGTGTCAAATTATCAAATGGTTCTGTGGAATGGCAAAGGGGCTGGACGATTCCAGCTAATGCGGCTGTAACCGATATTGAACTGGTTGGTACCGACCTATACCTAGCAAGTAACAATCGTGGACTAAGGATGCTTGATACAACTACGGGTTCGTTAGTAGCATTACCTGCAGGCATTCATGACTTCCAAGATGAATTAAAGTTGGTTGGTGATGAATTGTATATTGGTCTTCAAGGATCAGGTGCAACATCAGCCGGTATTCAAGTATTCAATACTACTACCAATACGTACACTGCAGGTAGATTGATTGCTGGTTTGCCATCAAATAATGTAAATGCATTCTTGACAACTACGGATAGTAATGGCATAGAAATGGTCTACATAGCAACCAATAATGGTGTTGCAAGATGGAATGTTACTGGAAACACTTGGAATACTGCATTGACTGCAATTGATGGGCTGCCGATTTCTTATGTTGAAGATATTATCGAATACGAAGGGAAAATATGGATGGCAACTCCTAATGGGTTATCTATGTATGATGCCGTAAATGATTCATTTACTAATTACAATATTGCAGATGGCCTAATGGGAACTTCTACTTGGGGCCTTGTTGGCAAGACCGCTTCTTCAAATCCAAATTTGCCCTCGACTGGAATTCCAAGCCTATACATTTCTCATGATGGCAGAGGTACTGAAAGGCCAGGAATTACCCAATTAAATGCTGTAAACCAAACGGTAATTGCTCAACATCAATTCGACCAATTACCGTCTAACTCTGTAACTGCAGTCGCTTCCGACATATGGGGCGTTCACATTGCAACCACTCTCGGACCGATAGTTCACTGGGTCAGAAGTTCTGGTCAATTTAATCTAGGGTCGAATGTATTCTTGATGGAAGATTGGCCTATCTACAGTATGCGTTCTGATGGCTCATACCTAATTGCAGTAGGAAGCGATGGAGCAACTGTAATGCAATCCGGACTTAATGGAAACCAAATCGTTGGACGCTATTCTGCAACTGACGCTACGGGTGGCAGCGTAATTTCAAATTCCTATGTAGCTGTATCTACAGAAAACGGATTAAAAATCTGGACTCTGTCTAATGGCGATGAATTGGAGGGAACTACTTTGCGAAGAGCCGATCCTCTATCGGTTGGATTCCAATTAGAATTCCAAGATGTAACCAATTATACCCACCCTGGAATGTCGGTTGTTATTGTTGATTCTGCAAATGCCGTTACCCTAAATCAAGAGGGGACTGCGGATGCTCATGGCATACTAATGCAATCGCCTAATATTGTATTCTCGTCACCGGTAGGTGGCGCTGCTACATGGGCTAAATTAGTAGACCTGAAATGGAATGTTACTCTTAATTTGTCGAACGATCCTACATTCATTACCGGTATGCAATATGCGATTGACAATGGGGTACTGATAAATGGTACAAGGAATGTAAATCTGCAAGTTAATTCCCCTACAAATGGTAGCATGTGGATTAAACTGACCTATGATTGGTTTAGAACAGAAACTCCAATTCAAGGATTATCCCTCTGGGATAGAGCAGATGATGGTGGAGAAACTTTGTTAGCAAACTGGACATTAGTGCATGACGAAGATTTCTCTCGCTATCTAGTATACCTGAACGAAGGGCCTTGGACAACTCCTCCTACTGTTGCCGATTTACAACAGCGTACTTCTGATGCATCGGTAAGCATACACTCTCGATTGCAAAGTGAAATATCTACTATTGCAGGACAACCACTTCAGAATGGTGTTGAATACTGGGCTGTTGTTGTTGTAGAGTATAATGATGGAAGATTTGGTGTTCCTTCGATGCCATTTGGCCCGGCTACACCGACTGATGAAGTTCCAATCCCTCCAGCATGGGCAACTGCTGTATCGGGCGATGAATTCGTTGCGGTTGATGGTGAGGTTTTCGCAGAGTGGGCACGTTGTAATGCCATGGATTTAGCGAGCACACACGTTTACGCATCCACCACTGCTGTGACCGATGCACTAGGATTGACTCTAAACGCTGAAATCTTACCGCAGGTAGGTAACGTCAGCACTCTAACTTTGGAAGCAGGTAAACCACACTGGCTTGCATTCACTTGTGTTGATGAATCTGGTCAAGAGGATTTGATGAATGCAACAGTGATTGGTCCAGTAGTACCTACTGGAGGAGTCAATGACGGAGTTCCTCCGCCAAAACTCACCGGCGTTTGGGCAGAAGATGTCCCAGAAGACGACGGCGGAAGAGTACAAATTGGCTGGGATAATTCCATCGCTAGTGACTGTGCTTATGTTGTAGTATACATGATGCCAGTGAATCCTGATTGGGCACAATCCTTCCTTCCTTCCAATGTGGATGGGTCGGAAATTGCTGCGATTGTTCCAGATTGTGAAACTAATATGACTATCATAGATTCCATAGGTGAAACTCAATTGGTTGATGGCCAAGAATATTGGATTGGAGCTGTTGCTTATGACAATTGGCTGAATGGTGACACTGGTGATGTTACAATCATAGAAGTTACACCATATGTCAATAATATCGATGGTACTACTGAGCCTGACAGAATCGTTGAACTAAACGCTTGGGACCACCCTGATGATGATGGTACCGCTATTGATGTTTCATGGGCTCCAACCTTGGTTGATGATTTCGATTACTATGTAGTTTGGGCATCCATTTACCCATTAGAAGACTTGACTGACTTCTGGGCTAAAGCGGGTACTGAACCGGGTATATGTGGTTGTATCGTTATGAACAAGCAATGGATTGAAACAGCAGATAGTCCAATCCAATTGACTCTAAATACCGCACTGTATGGAGGAAGTAGTATCTCTTCGTCATTGCCAAGTCAGATTCAACCAGATATCGATTTGTATGTTGCAGTCACTGTTCACGACATCAAAGGAAATGTTCACCTGGATAGTTTGAACACTGCAATGGTTACTCCTATTGACAACTTGGCAGATACTACACCGCCTGCTCGTCTAGAGAATATCAACCTCTTCGATATGCCTAATGATGATGGTACTGCAGTCCAACTGGAATTCGGATTATCAGATGCTAGCGATATTGCATATTACGAAATCTACGCTGCTGCATTCTCATTCACCTCGGTAGGTCCCGAAGGTAATGGACCACAATCTGGCACAATAGTGGACAGATTGCCTGACTTCCCATTAACCATAGAAATCTTGGCTTACGATACTCTGGTTATTCCAAATTTACCTGTCACTGTGGCTGTTGTTGCTGTTGATTCATCAGGAAATGCATACATGGACAATCTTGTGACTGTTACTGCAATTGCTATTGATGATGGTATTGACGATAAGGGAGCATACCTACCTGATATCGAAGGAATGGAGTTACAGTGGATAGATGATACGATTTTGGTCTCTTGGGAACACAGTGCTGAGCCAAATGTTCGTTCGTATTTAATATTCATCTCAGATAGTGAATTTAGTGAAGTTGCTGACGCCGTAATGGTTGGAGAAGTTGGCCCATCGGATTCCTTCTTGATCACTTCTACTAACTTTGACAATCTTAGTAATGATACTACTTGGTGGATTGGAGTTGCCGCCAAAGATAGTGATTTCAATCGTGAGATTATTGATTCTATGATGATTGAGCCACCCGGAATTACAGAGGGTGATGATTCTGATGGTGATGAATCCTCAACAAACCTTGGAGAATTGTTAACCACTGACAATATGATAATTGCTGGTATGGTACTAATTACTATGATTCTGTTAATCCTTGTATTCAAGGGACGTGGCGGAAGCCCGAAAGGCAGTAAAGAATGGGAATTACAAGAAGCAACATGGGGTATACAGGCTAGAGATGGCTGGGATGATGGCGGAAGTTTCGGAGGTCAAACAGTTCCTCCTGTTTCTGCTCCACCATCACTACAACCTGCTCAACAAACCGATATCTATGCTGCTGCACAACGCATACAGCAACCAACTCAGCCTGTGCAACAGCAACCTCAACCTCAAAGTTGGTCACAACCAGTTCAACAACAACCAGCACAAGGTGGAATAGACACCTCCTTCTTGGATGACTTGTTGTGATTACATGATGGAGGGGCCTAAGAGCGCGGTTTTCACAACCGTGAGAGCTAGAGATGGCTACTTATTCCATCTTGATTTACATCTAAAGCGCCTCGAAAGGCACGCCTCTGTACTGGGTATTACATTACCTGAAATCGAAGTACCAAGTGGGCTCGAGGGTTTAGTTCGGATACAAGTTGATTCTAATGGGGTCAAATTCAGTACAAAACCATTCTACCAAGAAGTACACATGGAAGCGGAGGGGATTACTGTACCTGCTCCAAGGTGGAGTCGGAAAGTGGCAGGGACAAAACATGGCGATTGGTCTGCATATCGGGATATCACAACCGAGGCCTTTAATCGGGGATTTGATGTTGCCCTACTCGTACATGAATTCTGTATAATTGATGGAGACCGTGTAATGCCATTAGTGTTAGATGATGACGGAGTTGTGTGGATTAGTGATGCCAAATTGGGTGGAGTTGATTCTGTCACTTTCGACGTTTGTAAATCTGCAATTGAGAAAGCCGGTTTCGTCATTAGTGAGGGACGGATAAACGAACGAATAGTCGCACGAGCCAAAGAATTCGTTCTTCTAGGGACTGGAATGGGCGCTTCACGCCTAACGGTATTGGATGATATTGACATAGGCGACGGTAGTAATAATTTACAACAAGTCTGTATTTCAGCTCTAGGAGATGATTGGAGATGATTGACAAACTACTTTCATCCCAAGGAGAAGACCGTATCTTGCTGCTTTCTGGTGGACCTGATTCACATTTATCAAAGAGAAGTATGTTTGCGAAAGGTATGCAGAAACGTTTGGTAATTACTCAACCTTTGGTTACTCCCCAAAAGAGTCATTCCCCCCTTGCTGGTGAAACGATTATTTCAACTCCAAAGAAACCGATGGAAGGTACGCTGCAGAAACTAACCGAGAATGGTTGGGCTGCGACAAATATTCTCAACTCGATGACCGTTGAATCGATGTTGCGCGCCCTAATTCCTCATACTCCAAGCGGTGCAGTATGGGCAGGTGCTCTTTCTTACGACCTATTACAGTGGACACAGCCGATTTCCCTCCAATACCCTCCAATCGAAGGTGAGGTTCTTGCTATTCTTTGGTTGGTTGAACAATGGGAAGAGGGTGAAGTGGTCAATCCAGAGATTTCTGAAGCGACGAGAGTTGAAGGTGAGGTTTCATCTCACACAGATGAGGAACACGCCGATATTGTGTCGAAAATTAAGGAGTCGATTACAGCAGGAGAACTTTACCAACTGAATTTTGGTAGAACTTGGAACGGCCCATTAGAAGAAGACCCTGCTGTCATTTTCCATAGATTAACAAAAAGTAACCCCGCACCATTTAGTGGCTATATCGAAGCAGCTGATCTTGGTATTGCACTCGCTTCGTCTTCTCCTGAAATTTTGGTCGAGACAAGAGATGGTCAGGCGATGACTGCGCCCATTAAAGGCACTAGGCCAAGGGGTGGTGATGCTGACCAAGAATCTTTACTTAGGCGTGATTTAGTACATGACAAAAAGGAAAGAGCGGAACATCGAATGTTGGTTGACCTTGAGAGAAATGAATTGGGTATTGTAACCAAACCAGGTACTGTCGTTCAGTCGAGATTCGATGTAGAGGCTTACGCTAATGTTCAGCACCTTGTATCGCAGGTAACGGGAACATTAGATGATGAAAAGGATGGTATCGATGCTCTACAGGCCCTATTCCCGGGAGGCAGCATTACCGGTTGTCCAAAAACAGTAGTTTGTGCAGCAATCGATGAACTTGAGGGTAAGTCAAGGTCGTTTTGGACAGGCTCTATGGGTTGGATTGACGTTCATTCTGGTGATTCAACCTGGAATATTATGATTCGAACTCTTGAAGCGAGATACACGACTGAGGGCTGGAATGGTACGGTTGTTGCTGGTGGCGGAATCACAATCGAAAGTAATCCTCAAGCAGAGGTTGCTGAAGCGATATGGAAGGCTGCAGCATTGCGACGCGCTTGCGGATGGCTAAATCCTGAAAGCAAATATTTGCCTACTGGCGAGTTGGGTATCTATCCTCTTTATCTAGAACATCAACCATTCTTGGTTGAGCAGAAGTTCGATTTGAAGGTTGCATTTATCGATAATTTGGATTCATTTTCTCACAATATAATTCATGCTCTACAATCGTTTGGTTGTACTGTAGAGGTTTTCGACGGGCGGGGTGGAATCATAGATTTTGATCATGATGCTATTGTCATTGGTCCCGGGCCAGGCCGGCCTGAAATATCTCCACTTTCAATGCATGCTGCAAAGTTAGAACTTCCAATTTTAGGCATATGCCTCGGCCATCAGGCGATTGGAATTACGAGAGGGATGCAACTTGTAGAAAGTCCGCTTGGACCAGTACATGGTATACCTTCAGAAATTATTTCAAACGGTAATGGCTTGTTAGAAGAAGGAGTTCACACGATGACTCGATATAATTCTCTTATACTTACAGGTAAAGGCGACTTAGACATTACCTCAACCGATGAAACTGGCGCTCTACCGATGGAAATCAAGGATGGAAATACCTACGGTGTTCAATTTCATCCGGAGTCGATTGGTTCTCCAAATGGAATGATTGTTCTTGCTGAATTCCTGCAACGAGCATCGCATTGTTGAAATGGAGATTGTGGGTGGCAGTTAACATGCCGACCTGCCGCCACTGCTACGCTACCTATGCGCGTGAACAGTTTATCCACGGTAATGGGCCAAAAGCACAGGTTTGTGTTCGGTGTGGAGTTGAGAAAGGATTAGCCACTAAAGAAGAGGCTGCTTCTTTGTACAACAGTTCCACATCTAATGCTAGATTCTCAGCTCTGGCTCGTCGCTGGTCACCACTAATGTGGCTTGGAGTACTGTGGACAGTATGGATAATTCTTCTCAGTAGTGTAGACCCTTGGGGCTTGTACACTCTGGTTCTTTTAGCAGTATTTACTTTACTAGTTCCTCTATACATGTTCTTCTTGTCATCGAAACACATGGCAATAATGACTAGACTTACTCCTGAATATGAACGCCCAAAGGGGCATTGATCAGATTCTACTGAATTTAGAATTGAGCCGGGTTTGCAATTTTACTAAATACCCAAGCAATACAGACTCGTTTTAGACAGAAGCCGAAATTGTACGTCTATTCTAAAATCGGTAAAAATGGAATGGTGATTAGAATGGATGAAAAAGATGGTTTGAAGGATTTAGTTACTCCCCCATCATTATCACTCAAAAGCAAACCTGTACCTGCATCCTCATCTTCTGAGAAATCAGCAACTATTGCTAGTGCTGCAGATTCATCCATTTTAGAAGCCGAAATTATCGATAATAATTGGCACAAAGATAGTCAACCAATTTTTGGTACTTTTTCTACGAAGGCTGCTTTGTCGATTGGCCTTGTAATGCTGCTATTGTCTTCAACTATCCTTTACACAGTATTATCCTCCGATGGCGAGGAATTAACAGCGCCAAGAGATATTATTGCTTCAGATGATCCAACTATTTTCGTAACTGACAGTTTAGGTATGCCAGTCGATGAGCCACCTTTAGAAATGGATTTCATATTCAGTGATGTAGGAGAAACTGGCAAGGAGCCGAGTATTGGAATTACTTCTAGTGGCTGTATGTTCTTCATTGCAATGGAGAAACCAATGCGTTCATGTGACCATGGTGAGAGTTGGACAAATGTTGCAGACATTACCCAAGCTCCGTTTACCAGCGACCCTTACGGTTGGGTTGACCCTGTAACCGACCGCGTATTCAATATCCACATGATGGGTTTGGAATCCACATGGATTGGATGGTCTGACAATGACGGAGAGACATGGATGGGCAATCCGCATGATTCCGGTACAACCCCATTGAATGACCACATTAAATTGGCATCTGGACCTTGGACTGATGAAGGCCTTGGACTCCTTGGAGGCTTTTCTCAAAATGTATACGAAACAGCGGTATATTTCTGTTTCAACAAGTTAGTTGGTATATCCTGCTTTACTAGTTTTGATGGCGGTGCTACTTTCGAACTTGGCGGTAATATTGTTGGCTTAGCATCTACAAATGGTGGTTTGCACGGTGCGATAACAACCGCTCCGGATGGAACTGTCTACGTTACCCCTCGTGTAGAAACTCCAACACTCATTTTCTCCAAAGATAACGGGCTAAATTGGGAAGAAAGAGAAATGGGGGCTGATGTTGGAACACCTAATCCTCGCAAAAACTCTGAAGTTGCTACCGATAGTGAATCCAATGCATACCACATTTGGACTGGTGGTGACCAAGGCATTTACATGTCTAGAAGTACTGATTCTGGAGAGTCTTGGGAACAAAGCAGCATGCGCATAAGTCCTGCAGGAGTAATTTCAACAGCATTCCCACAAACTGATGCAGGTGACCCTGGAAGGATTGCAATTACTTACCTTGGAAGCGAGAACAGCTCTTTGATAGGAACTACAGACATCGACGGCAATGAATGGAATGGTAACGGGCACTATGCCCCTGGTGGAGTTCACTATCACCTGTACGTAACTTACAGTCTAAACGCCCTCGATGAGAACCCTACATTCCACACTCGCAGACTTACTAGCGACCCGGTTCAAGTAGGCGCAATGTGTCTAAACAGTGGTGATTGCCGCTCCGATGAAGGAGGGTCTAACCGAAACCTACTGGATTTCAATGACCTTACAATTGACCTTGAAGGGCGTGTTTACATCGCATTTGCCGACGGTTGTATCGACGCATGCGCAAGTAGCGAAGGCCCACAACCTGCCGATTCGAGAGCCGGTCGTGGCTCTGTTTACTTCATGGCAAATGGACCAAGTCTGTATGAAGAAGTTGGTGAAATGCCTTCACCGATATCCCCGGATACTACTGAAATACCAGACAAAATGAATGCTGAAGTGGAACTGGTTGCTTCTCGACAAGAATCCAGTGAAGAGTAATCAAGATTTCGCGTGAATCTTGATCACATCGTTGTCACTGCATTCATGATCTGCGCCCACTACTCTGCGTGTACGCCCATCTACTGCTTTGATGAAACCGTCTCCTAAATCACTGTGAACCTTGTATGCAAGCGTCTTGGTTTCGATTCCATCAGGAACTACGAAAGCATCAGGTAAGATTCGCCCCTCGCCATCTTTCCATGCGTTTTCATCTGCCACCGGATAGACAACTACGTGGCTCAAGGCATTGAAAAGAACTCTTGAAAGAAGAGTTGCAACACCTGTCCCTCCAGCTTCTGACAGTTTATCCTTCATTGAAGAAAGAGCATTTATCTGAGCAGGATTAAGTTTCGATTCATCGGTGATTGTAAATGTGTCACTTCCGGGTGTATAGGAAATCATTCCGCCTGAATCCGCTCTTCGTAATGCCAATTCCATATCTGCCATGGTTGGCTGAATGATTCCATTTGCTTCGATTGCATCCCAAGGGGTTCCTTTTGCCGAATCCGCTTTGTTAGCGGCGATGTGAATTGGGAACAGTTGCTGTCTAAGGTAGAATGCAAGGGAATGAACACGGTCTTCAGGCCACATCCATGGAGTGTCAAGATCTCCCCATTGATTCCTAAAACCGTCCAGAGCCTGAAGAACATGTGCCAAATTAGCACCAAGCCCTGTGAATCTTTCGTGGAGGAATGTAGTCAATCCCTTTTCTCCTTCGGCTTGTACTCTGCGGGAACCTCTCGACCACCCATCATCTAGTATCCCATGAATCCAGGAGTCTAATTCCGCAGTTAGGAATGCAGTCTCTTCCTTCAGTGATGATTCAACGTCAGCAACTGCAGCTATCGGGTTACCTTCAATATCAGTTAATCCAGCAGCATCTACAACTTGTATCAAAGCATCACAGTTTGCTAAATCAGAAAGGAATGCATTACCTCTTCCCCGTCCATCTGAAGCCCCAGGAACCAATCCGGCCACATCAACCAAGAAAGTTGGCACTAGTCGAACATGACCTACACATGAGCCAGTTCTAGGCTCACAAATACTTCCTTTTCGGGGGTCATCTCCTGAAACTGGATCCATTCTTCCATCCGCTTCTAGGCGTTGTCGTAAATCTTTGCAGGGGCATGCTTGAGGTGCGGCCAAGAATGCCACGCCAACATTTGCTTCGATTGTACAAAACGGATAATTTGCAATATCGACTTTAGCCAATGTCGCTGCGCTGTAGTAAGTTGATTTGCCAACATTAGGCTTTCCAACCAGGCCTATGCGCATTCCGTTCACGCCTGAGTGATACGTTCAACAAGGTCTGCCTTTGTACCAGTATGGGATAATCCCATCGACTTGGCCAAATCGACTAACTCTGCCTTTTTCATCTTCTTCAGTTCAGAAGATGACGGAGTTTCTGAATTATCTTCACTTGATTCTTCTTCTACTTCCTCAGCTTCTTCGGATGAAGACTCTTCTTCGTCCTCTTCGTCCTCTTCGTCCTCTTCATCCCCGTCATAAGGAATGAATTCAATTCCAAGTTTGTTACGAATGTTAAGTAGTGCAATATCTAATTCTGGCAGGTTGATGTTTCCATCTGAGTTGATATCCAGAACGGCGACAAGTTTCTCAACATCCCAAGGCGGTAGGTCTGCAATGTCTGCTACTCTTAGAGCATTAGAGAACTCGAACATGTCGACCTCTCCTGAATCGTCGACGTCAGCCCAGGCAAAGAATTGAGCTGTGGTTGTTCCACGGCTACAAAGCCACTTGGTTAGGGTAACTAGGTCTTCATCAAATTCTTCTGGGAATTCATCGACTTCATCGTTATGAAGTTCAGTAGGAACTTCAATTATTGTCGAACCGCCCTTGCTTTCTTCTTCAGACTCTCCAATAACCAGTGTGGTATCAATTCCAACTCCGCGGCCAAACAAGGCACGGATAGATGTGGTTCCATCTACTAGATTATATGTGGAAATGTCACTTCTACTTCCTGTGGAGGCTGCTTGGCTCTTTCCAGACAATAGTGTCTTTACAACGCTATTACCTGCAAGAATAAATCCAATTGTAACACCGTAGAAAGCAAATGCTGCGGTTAGTGCAAAGCCAGAAACCCCAAGTTTAGGGTCTTCAACTTCTGCTTCGATTAGAGCATTTTCAGACCAATCTCCCATCAATAAGAGGATTGTTGAAAGTAATCCGCCCGCTATTACCATCCAAGATGCTGCTGCTGCAGATCCTGTGAGAGATTTACCTGCTGCTAATGGGTAAGAGTGGAAGAGTGCTGCAAGAGCAAATAAGCCACCAATTACGTACAGGTAAGAGTTGTTAACGGTCTCAGCCACATTAGCCATGCTTCCATCGCCAACCATTACATTGAGCCCTGTGAAGTAACCAAGTAGGGCAAATAATGGCAATAGAAGAGCACCTGCTGCTGCCGCTGTAGCACCAGGGCTGTCAATAACAGCCCCTGCATTTCCGCGAATCGTTGCTATCATGTTGGTAGATGCTGCAAATACTGGTAGTAGACCAAGTGTCACTAGAATTGCCCCGATAGACTCAGTCAAAAAGTCCGCATGACCAGACTCAGACAAGAAGAACGGAGGTATGGTGACGAAAAGAAGGAACATCGAAGCCTTGGTTAGGCTACCCGACCAAATCGGTTGGCCGGTTACATGTGATAATACGTGGTAACCTACTGCAAACATTAGAGCTAATGGAACCCATCCTGAAGCCATTATTTCTGCCATCCAAACTGTTCCGGTCAAGTCGAGTATTTCTCCTAGTGCAACGCCAACTCTGCTGAATAAAAGGGTTAGAAGAGCAAGAATCAGGAACCATGAAGGTACTGAAATTGGAGAATTACCTCTGTTACCAAGAGTAATTAGTGAATTTACTAGAAGGCTAGTTACCAGCAGCGCTGATACCAATCCATAAAGTGCCATTTCTTCTGTACCATACGTAATCCAATCAAAATAATTTAGAGCGCATAATGCCAATCCAACTAATGCCTGTAGGGTCCAAGCCATTGCGACCATTGAGGCATTTGCTTCACTAGCAAGTGGGGACCCTGTAGTGCGTGTGTGCGCTACAAATGCTCCACCGAGTAGAATAGAGAATAATGCTGTAGTCATCGCTACCTCGTTAAAGTAAGCAAGTCCACTTCCGTCATCATAAGACCAGCCTATGTTAGAAAGTGAATCTAGGGCAGCCGGATCGTAATTGTGCCATGCGGATAAGAAGCCGCCAACTCCAGCAAGAACTAACCAGAACATTCCAGTTTGCATCCAAGTCTTTGCACCACTTCCCTCTCTATCTTGGAAAAGGTCTGTTGCAGGTCCTGCTGCTTTAGTTAGTAGGAACATTCCGAACTGTCGCAATGGATTGCTCATTCCACCCATACCCTTCTGGATATAATGAGTGAAAGCAAGGAACGTGGCTAGTAGGATTAATGTTGTTGTAAATACTCCAGACATACATTACACCTCCTTAATCCGAAAGGACTCCCCCAATCATATTGGCTACAATCATTCCGCAGCCAACCAAAATTCCGATTAAATAATACCAAATTCCAGAACCTCCAAGGGTTTCCATCAATGGAATAATTTCACCGAGTACAGGAATATTGTCCCATCCAAATATATTGCTAAACATTGCAAGTAAGCCAATTAAGCCAACGAACATTATTACAATGATTACTCGGGAAGAAGAAGGCTCTGCTACTCCTTCAGATACGTCTGGGAGAATTGTATTATTTGCCATGATACCACCTTGACCCCATAGGGGTCATTTACGCCACCTATGATTCAGTCATAAACATTGACCAGCGACACGGTCATGGCGAGCGCAGATGTAAGAGGGGATTACCCCTTCGATTTTTACCTGCTCCCAGTGGAATTGGCATGCTTTTATCGAGGGTGATTTCGTATTGCCATACCTTCTTGCAGCCACACTCTAGTCCATCGAGTTCGTGGATATCGCCACTTACTGAATAACGCTCTATTGCAGCGACTACGTCGCCATCACACTTACCACAATTGTGAGCACCGCGGACTTTACCCCCTGCGGTAGGGTGGATGATTAAACGGCTTACTTGGTCTTGTGCACCATTGCCTGAATTGGTAGGATGGATATCGCTATGGACGTCAGTGATCAACTGTACTAGAGACCAGAGCCAAGGTGGGCGGTACTCATTTGCACGAAATAGCCTATCGATAACTGTGCCTCGTTGGATATTCATCGGATTTACACTAATCTCGTCACTACGAGATGCAACATCTCTAATCCATTTTGCACCGTGAACAAGAGCATCCCCTTCACTCATGAATGGCGGCTTAAACATCAGATATGTTTTGACTCTAAGTCCGAAGTGTTCCAGGTTCTCTACTGCTTTGTCCCAACTTTTGGTACTGAATCCTTTATTGACATGGAATCGTAGGACTTCATCATCGTACGCTTCAAGGCCAATTGCAACTGAAAATTTAGGATTTATACTTGTAGCCCACTTCAATTTCTCTTTCGATAATTGTTCTGTGCGGCTTTCAACGACTAATTCTTTACCCATTTCGTGACAATCACGTAGGACTCTTTCTTGGAAATCAACAGGAATCTCTCTGTCTTCCAATAAACTTCCAGATGTGTATACCTTTACCATACCCATGGAGTCAAAGTCGTCAAATTTGGCAAGAGAGTTCTCCCATTGCGCATGTAAATCTGCACTGGTGACATCATCTCTTGTGTCATTAAAATAGCCGCAGAAGGTACAACCGCTAGACCACCACCAATGGCAGCCTTTTGTTCGTAAGATTACTGTTAGAGCTGTTGTAGGTGTACCGTCTGCTAATGTTTCTGGAGTGTAGTAAACCGTTGCTGGAAATTTGGCATCCCAGGAGTTTTTTCTCTCTTGAGCCCAAGACGTATTGGCTGGAGCTTTGACCAAATCATGGATTTTAGCAGGGCGCTTGTCCGACTCGCCTACCATGGTCAACTTTCCATTCGCCATAGCAATCCGTCCTACTCCGCGTGTTTGAATGCTCGGTCACATCAGTGAATCGGTAAAGAAGCCGATAAGTCGGGTTTCATACTCATCGGTATGTGTTAACATTAGAGTAACATGCTCGTCGCTTTGCATACCATCACCGACATCGTACCTCATGATAGAATCCTCAAACCAACAATCAACATTGTCTTCGATTCCATTCTCCATGGCCTCATCACACATTTCTTTTCCATGGTGAAGTTGAACTCTTTTGTCCTGGTTACCATGAACTACATACATGTGCCTGTCACCGATTTCTGATGCTGCTTCAAGTGGATAATATTCGACTAAGTTTTGTCCAGCCGATATTTTTCCTGCAAAGATACCTGCTCCGCCTAGGAAGGTTGGGTAGCCTAGAAATTCCAATTCTTCGACTACAATATCCCCCATATCAGCATAGCCTGAATCCAACCAAACCGATTGCATTCTATCGTCGAGAGAAAAAGCAATTGCAACAGTTCCTGCACCCATTGAAGTCCCAAACAGCCCGATATGTCATCTGGCTCAGTCGCCTTGTTCGATTCAATTAACCAATCGAATACCGCCACGACGTCTTGCCATTCATCCTGACCGCCCGATACACGGTTATCATCAATCGATGATTCCCCATGATCTCTCAAGTCAAAGGAAATTACATTGAAACCCGCATTTGCTAACATTCCAGATGATATCAGCAGTTCTCCGCCTGACTTGCACCCTCTAATTCCATGAACAAAGATTACCCAGGGCATAGATTCGTCTTGCAGTAGGTACCAAGCGGACAAGAATATGTCTTCGCCTTCGACTTCAATGGTAGCATGTTCATATCCGGGCCACCAATATTCAGATAGCCCCTCCATTATATTGGAAGTTATATTCTCGCTATTACTAGATTCATTGAGAGGAACTTCGCTCCTTAAAGGGGCAAATCGTTCAGGAGTATTTTGGTCGAAATTACCCCAACAATCGGTATTTGTGTGGGCAACTCCGTCATACACTACCTTACCTGCGAAATAGTAGCCGGTTGGCATGAAGATGATTACCATCAAGAATATTGAGAGTATTTCTCTCTTAAATCCCACAATCATCCCTCCCTATACAAGATAGTGGAGCCGCCTTTGACAAACTCGCCTTTCGGATGTGTTTTGTCACCATCCTCGGCGCTAACTACACATGGTTTGAATCGGTTTGCAGGGACTCTGACGTCCACTCTGCTACCCAAGTCTGATCATGCCAAACCTTTGGCCGCGGCGCAAAGTATCACCCTCGCTAGTCCATGGAACGATGGTCCGGGCTAGGGCACCAGAGATCTGCATGACTTCCACGATAAGGCCGTCTTCTCTTTCGAAGAGAGTTCTTACGCGCTCGTTGTATTCGCTTTCCTTCTTGAAAGCGGGTAAAAACGGACCACGGCGCAAGCCCTTGCCCGTCCTGTGCTCCATTCTGATGATTTTACCTGCGACTGGAGAACGGTTCACGTGTACATCCAGGGGGGACATGAATACCGCGATTCGCCAGACGTCGGTATCGGACTTTCCTCACCCTTCAGGAACCGCTTCGAACCTTTGCTCGGTAGAAAATGACAGTATCTCTTGACAAGGTTCGGGGTGCCACGTGCCGGTGAGTTCGTCTTCTTCAGCCTCCTTCCATCTCTTCGCTAGACGGCCTCCTTCCAGTTGCTCTTTCTCTTTTAGCAAACATTACATGGCCATCGGCAGGAGATACAATGACGCCTTCAT
>CASICT010000040.1 GCA_949373265.1 Candidatus Poseidoniaceae archaeon
TGCCTTGAGGTGTTGACAGCATTCTAGCTGTTTTGCCGATAATGTACAACGCCATTATTACGAAAAATATTAGGCAACACCCTGAACTAAATCCTGAAGGTTGTGTAGCAGATTGAGTTAATTTGATATTTTGAGTAATTGAGCCTCCCGATGATTGTAGCAGAGCCAAATCAATAGTATGCTCAAACTCTTCACCCTTCAAGGTCAATAAAATCGATGTCCCATCATCATCCTCATTTGCATTGAAAAACATTGTGAAGTTACCATATCTATCGGTTTGAGCTGTAGTTCCCCTATACTGGCGACAGTTGTTTTCACTGACTTCACAATCGATGGATATGTCGTAAAATTGAACTTGTGAATTATCAGAATATGTTGCTCTGCCGTTGATAATGTAAGTCTCTGCACTAACTGTCATTGTGAAGAGAATCAGCGCCAATAGTGGCAAAACAGTCCTCCTCATACCACGACAATTAATTTCAGTGTTTATAGAATCTTGATTTCTTCCACAACGAAAATCAACTGCGCCGGCTCAACATTTAATTGATTGATTGAAATGTTCGATTTGTGGAAATGGTTCTCCGTGAAAAGGTCCTGATGGGAATCGGCCTTACTGCACTTCTTCTCAACCTAACTTTACTCCCAATTGTGTTTACTGGCGCAGTCCCTGGAGCTGTTGAAGAAAAATTCTCCACCTATCCGCTAGATACCATCTGTGGCGAAGATGAAGATTGTAGTTCGGTTGAAGAAGACTGGTCAACATCAACTACGACCCGGGATTATTATGCATGGAATTTAGAAAATGTCAATGATGTCGAAAATAATCAAGCAGCGCCTGAGTATTCTAAAAGGGGACCTTATACCTACGACATTACTTCAGAGAAAACGTTGCTAGAACACGATTCTGCCAATGGTGAATTAACCTATAATGTGATTAATTCTTTTGAATGTTCGACAGATAGTTTGTATTCTTGTGATGAAGAATTAACACAATTAAATATCCAATTTAGGCCTCAAATTATTGGCGCAACAGGTAGTGCTGTCAACGGAATTATGGATTTGACTAAGATTGGTTTTGCGAGTGGAATGATGAATCAAGACCTCAATACTACACAGGCTGGAATTGTTACTGCTGACTATATTAGATCAATGACAAATACAATTGGAGGAGCTGGATTTGGCTCATATGGATATGCCGCACTAGGTGCTGCAGAAGCCGCTGGTGAAGTCAGCGTAGTAATACCAAATACAATGGATGGCAATATTCTACCTGTAGCAAATTTCCTTGGTGGACTAGATGACGCATTATATTCTTCACTACACCCCTTGGATGAACAATTCAATATTTCATTACTCGATGATTCCGGACCTGTGGCATTCATGGCTTTGGGCTCACCCGAAGTTTTACTATCCTCGATTGAAGCAGATCCAGAGAACTCTACTACCATGATTCGGGCAACAGCATACGGATACCTCGCAACTGAAATGGCAGATACTAATGGAGACGGGAACGATGACTCTTTAGTTCCAAATTATGCTCAAACACTAGTGAGAGATTGGTCACTATACGTAGCGATTGGACTGGAATTCCAATCTAATGGAGGCGGCTCACCTTACACGGACAGTGAAGATATAGCAAACCGATTGAATAATCTGTTGGATGTAGATTTTTCAGATGTTGACTGCTTAAATTTAATGATGAATGGCAATGGAAGCGCCAAACCTCTCGGGCTACTAGCACAGAATGCCGCAGGAACTGGTTTTGGGCTGAGAACATTCCTAGACATGAATTCTGCTGATGCAATTTCGACTTTTTCAATATCTCTGGAGCAATACAATGCAATATTTCCATGGGCTTTAGGGTGGGCTACATCTTCAACTTCGATTCAAATGGCGCTACTTGGCGCAAATGGAACCATGAACGCAGGTCAATTTGTCAATACAACATTTGGAGATAAAGACCCGATTAGCGGGGGATTCATGCAGTACAGTTTGAACCAAGGCGGTTCATGGGAAACTAACAATCTCCTAGGTGCTATTTCTCTAACTCCTGAAAAATCGGGAGAAATATTGTATGGACCCCTGGGTATTACTACTCTTGAAGGTGCAACATCATTCCTTTATGGAGAATTATCTGGTAAAGTTTTACCGGGTTATCTAGGCGCTAATCAATTAGAGGACGATGACTGGGGAGTTGAAATTATCTCTTTAGCATATGGCATAGACCAAGATACTGCAAAGGCATTACAGGATTTCTTAGTAGAATCAATATTCGAATCATTTGTTGAAGGTTTCTTGATTGATAGTTTTGGAACAGAGCCATATCTCACACAGTCAGTCAATAGTTGGCTACTTGGATGGCACGACCCTGTAAGCGCGTATCTAGAATCGGGAGATAGCAATAATATGAACGTAGGATGGGCATCTTTAGAATCGAGTAAAACCTATTTTGGCTCAAATGGAGTGGAGAACGGATATGGTACAAATTACACAATTTGTACAGGAGAAAAAGGAGGCTGCGACAAAGGTGAATTGATCTATGAAAATGGTTCTAGTCAATTATCATGGCGTAATGATGCGATGTTTGAGGCTACATCTGGCCTAATTACTCAGGAAGAAATCGCAGGCACAACCGGTGGATTCATCACTGGTAAAAACGACAAAGTAGATGTTTCAGGATATGCTGTAGCAGATATAGAATGCAAGAGTTCTGGTGTTGTTAAGGGAATCCCAGTAGATATTTGCAAAGCATCTGTTAGTCCAACTGAACGTTTAATTCAAGCAAAGTTACTGAAAACATTCTCACTTATCGACGCCATTCCTAGTGCTCTACCGATTTACCTTGGCAGTGAGATTGAGATTAAGTCAGAAGAACTTTCAGGATTAATAATTTCAGGAGAGTCTACAACTAGATTCTACCTCGATAGTAGAAATTCTAAAAATATGCAAACTGAACCTACCATGAATGATTTGGCACCTGTATTTGAAATTAAATCATCCTCTGAGATTGGAGATGAGGATGCTGAGGAGATGGAAAGTTCAATCGTACAAAATCAAAAATATTTCACTTACTGGATGAACTTTGATACATTCTTCGATATGATTCCATTCATAATTTGGTTAGTAACAATTGTATTTATTTCGGCATTCATTTTTGGCATGATTAATGGCTATCCTGATGAAGACTTTTTCGAAGAGGAACATGAGGAGGAGCTTGGTCTCTTACAAAGAATAAACCAACAATAAATTTCATTCTGTTCACAATTACTTCTATTAATCCATATTTTTTACATTTTGAGATAATTCACTCTTAACTTCTAATTACTTGAGAATGTAGTTTGAACTTATGTTAATTATCATTCAGGTTGGCACTGAGGACAATAGTCCAACCTTCTACCTCCAGGGCGTGTATGAATAATCAAGGAATTACAGTTATGACACTCAATGTCATTTCTAGTGAACACCCAATGTCTAGCCTGACCTCTGGTTTGGCCTAAACTGCGTAGTTTGTCGTACATCTCCAAGTCGACGGTTATACCGGGAACATCAAATGATTGTCGAGACAGGAAAAGTGCTTGTTCTGCTAAACTTCTCTTTTCATCATCGCTCAATGAAGAAATAGTTCTATCTGGGTGAAGGCCAGAGGTGAATAAGACCTCACTGCGCAAATAATTACCAATACCTGCAAAGAATCCTTGGTCTAATAATAGAGATTTCAAACGACGCCTTTGAAATTTCTTAAGATTCATGTGCTCGATCAACTCAGAGACTGTAGTTTTCGTAACTACAACATCTGGCCCGAGTTTTGAGAGGTAGGGGTGCCCCGATAATTCCCATGGATCCATCAATAAGATGTCAGTTGCAGACCACAATCTGCAAGTGTGTTTTTCTGTAGTAAGAGCAATCCTTAGAGAGCGGTTCCACTTTTTTGGAGCGGTGTCCCTCAAGTTAACCGTCCACCTCCCATACAATTGGTTGTGACTGTACATTACGAAATTATCGAAGTGGATTAGCATGGCCTTACCACGGGCTTCTACTCGATTTACAGTCTTACCAATGAAATCTGGACTCGCTTCTGCAAATCTTGGGATTGTAATTTCAACGTCTTCGATTACCATACCCTCCAATGCTTTACGAATCTTATTCGCAGCACGATGAATCTCAGGACCTTCAGGCATTAGCACTCACCTATTGTATTCAATTAATAAGGTCTGTATTATTCTATGATGAGCAACAAGTTTTGAAAAGCACAAGTACAATCTTTAGGATGTGTCAGCGTTCGCTTCGTCTTTACTAGACATCACGACCGGAGTGGAATACTGGCACTTCATTGCATATGACCAATTGAACCGAGAACTTCTCCCTTCGCGTGAACCCGCTGAACTAGGACTAATATTTATTGAAACTACATGGAAGGCAAAGCAATTGCCCTACCATAAGCAAAAGCTAGTATTGCAATTATCTAACCAGAGGCATTTTGCATTGGAAATGCAACAACTTGGCCACCCGATTAGGTACTTATTTAGCGACAAAGAATACTCTGAAGTCCTTGATGAACTAGGAAATGAATACGGAGTTATTACTATGACTAAACCTGCAGAATTAACTCTCAGAAAATCAATGTCAAATCTGATAGTAAATGGCAAAATCAAATTCAAAAATCACAACGGTTGGCTAACAACAACTGACGATTTCACCTCTAGCGTAGGCGATAAACCTCCATGGAGAATGGACAAATTCTATCGCCATATCAGAAAAAGTAGAGGCATATTGTTAGATGGAAAAGGCAAACCAGCAGGTGGTTCATGGTCTCTGGATGACCAGAACCGCCTACCTTGGGATAGTGCGGTTGAACTACCACAGAAGCCCAGTTTCAAAGTCGATAGTATTACCAGTGAAGTAATTCAAATGGTTGAACATAAATTTTCACATCACCCTGGCAAAATTATTCAAGAGAATATCCCTGCATCTAACGAGGATGCTGAACGACTTTGGAATTGGGCTAAATCATCAGTAATGCACTGGTTTGGGCCATATGAGGATGCTATGACAAAAGAACACAAAACACTGTTCCACACCACTGTTTCATCGTTGTTAAACCTTAGCAGATTGATGCCAAAAACTCTGCTTGAAGATACATTAGAACTGGACATTCCATTAAACTCCAAAGAAGGATTCATACGCCAAATAATTGGATGGAGAGAATTTGTTCGTCATGTTCACGAATTAACCAATGGTTTCGAAGTTGAAAATGAAATGAAATCATCGCGCAATGGAGCAGGGTGGGAAGGAGATTGGGGCCAATCTAGAGTTACGCCAAATGTTCTGGGAAATAAGGTAGATTTACCACCTACGTATTGGGGAGAAGAAAGTGGTATGCTATGCCTAGATACTGCGGTATCGGATGTTGTAGAAACGGGATATGCACATCATATTCCTCGTCTGATGGTCCTAGCAAATATCGGTAATCTATTAGGGGTCAACCCGAGAGAATTGACCGATTGGTTTTGGGCGATGTTTACCGATGCATATGATTGGGTAGTCGAACCGAACGTACTCGCCATGGGGACTTATGCGGTTGGTGATGTAATGACGACCAAACCATATGTTAGTGGGACTCCATACATCAAAAAAATGGGTGACTACTGTGGAGAATGTTCTCTACACTTCAAAAAATCCTGTCCCATATCCGACATGTATTGGAATTTTTTAGATGAGAATCAATCTCACTTTTCCAAAAATCATCGCATGGCAATGCCAATGCGAACACTTGCCAAAAGAACTCAAGAGGCAAAAGAGACGGCCAAAGAAGTTACAGAATACGTAAGACTACAAATGTCACAGGGGTTGAAATTAGACCCTGCAGTTCTAGAATCTATCAAATTTTGAATCCATTCAGATTAAACGCATTAGGAATTTGGACACCCAACTAACGATCATTATACTCATGAAAGAGGCAATCGCATATTTCGCCCATGGCCTTTTTTCTCTTTGAGGAGGGAATGGATCTATTCCCATATTAAGAGAGGTGGCCAGCATCTCAAGATCCTCCTCAATTGTGACCATGATGGTGCCAGACCATGTTATGTCTTGAAACCATTTGTGTGTTGGCCCGGGATATGAGCGAGGTCCCAAGCGGTGTATCAATGCCCGATTTTGAGCGCAAACCACCACGGCCCTCGGCAACTCTAATGATTACTCGTGATGGTGATGAAGGAGTAGAAGTTCTCCTAGGTCAGCGAAGTGAATCTATGCCATCCTTCCCCGGATACTGGGCTTTCCCTGGCGGGGGCGTCTCTAGAGTGGATAAAGCGGCTAGTGAAGTACTTGGTATCTCGATTCAACATTGTGCTATCCTTCGAGAATTAGTTGAAGAGTTAGGCTTAGCACCACTGGATGGTAGACTTGTTTCTGTAGATGAAGATTTCAGAGGAATGGTTGTTGATGATAAAGCGAATTGGTTTCCTTTAGCGCTAGATGGTGATATTCCTACCGACACTACAGGAATTAGAATTATTTCATTGAGAACTACTCCGCCTTTCGGACCTGTCAGATTTGAAAACACATTCCTACACATACACGCTCAAGACCATGACGATTTCTCCCTAGTGGGTCAGACCGAATTTGAAGAGGCAAGATGGATGCGTCCGTCTGATTTGATTGGAGCTTGGAAACATAATGCGATCAAAGTCGCTCCACCTGTAGTGACGTTACTGATGGAAGTAGAGCGATGTCTGTCGATGATGGACCAAGATATGACTCGAGTTGCTATCGACCTTGAATCTCGTAAACCGGGTAGACGTTCAATTCTGTTCGCTCAAGGAGTTGAAGTTGTACCGGTAAAGACGGCTACACTTCCGCCTGCAGACCATACGAATTGCTACTTGATTGGAGACCCTGAGGGCGAATTCATCGTAGTCGACCCAGCATTTAGGAATCGAGAAGGTATGGAAGATGTTGCAGAAGCAGTAGAGCGCCATCGTGGTGAACTAGTCGCCGTATTCTATACTCATGGTCATGGAGACCACATGGCTGATGTTGGTTTATTGAAAGAGGCCTTTGATGTGCCTGTTTGGTCGGCATCACCCAGTGCTGACAGAATATTGAAAGATGGTGAAATACTCAAATTAGGAAATCAAGAATGGACTGTACTTCATACCCCTGGCCACCATCCTGAGCACTTGTGTTTACTTTCCGAATCCGGTTTGGTAGCCGGAGATATGGTTGCAGGGGTTGGAACAATTCTTATCCCGCCTCACCAAGGAGATATGACTACTTATATCGAACAACTAGAGAGGCTATTGGATTTAGACCCGCATCTAATTTTCCCGTCACATGGACCGGTTATTCCACTTCCACATCGTACACTTGAGCATTATATTCGACATCGTTCTATTCGTCATGACAAGGTTTTAGCAGCCGTCGAATCAGGCCACTCAAGGCTAGAAGACATCGCCAAGGTTGCTTACGAAGATACCCCTGATGCTCACCCCGGATTATCGATTGACCAGACATTGTCACACTTACTGTCCCATGAGAAGGGTGGAAATGTAAGAAGCGCTGACGATGGTTGGGTGCGGACATGAAGGATGTGATGAGCGGACTTGACTTGCGCGCTATTACTAGCGAGTTACAAGTTATGGTCGGGGCTCATTGTAGGAAATGTTACCAGCCCCATTACGAGCAAGTAGTGCTAAGATTACGTTCTAAAGAAGGAGGTAATACTGATTTGGTTATGGTTCGCGGTAAGCGGATTTACACCAGTAAAAGAGACCGCCCTATGCCGCAAATACCTGCGCCATTTGCAATGGTGCTGAGAAAATCATTGTCGAATGCTCGTCTCAAAGTTATTGAGCAGGTTGGATTTGATCGTGTTCTTCGTTTCGTTTTCGAAAAAGGGCATGGCATGCTTCATCTCTATGTCGAAGTGTTTAGAGACGGTAATATCATCTTAACAGATGAAAATGATGTTATCATACAGCCACTAACACATAAATCATATGCAGATAGAGTACTCAAGAAAGGAGTGGTCTACACCCTTCCTCCTGCATCTACAAATCCATATGAACTAGATTTCGATTCATTTTGTGAATTGATGAAAACTAGTGACAGGAGTTTAGGCCGAACGTTAGGAGGTGCTCTAAATCTAGGAGGGGCTCTTGCTACAGCGGTTTGTGTGGAGTCGGAACATGAGGCTGATTCAAAGATTAGCGTAGCAGATTTGAAAAAGGTCTGGGAATCATTACAAAACCTGCTTCATGGAGACTGGAAAGGCCATCTATTCCTAAACGAAGGTGGGATAGACCAAGCCTGGCCGATGGTTCTCTCAACTCTGAAGGATAGAGAGACCAAAGAGTTCCCAACAATGAGTGAAGCGGTCGATGAGTGGATGGGTCTGCATGATGCTCACGCATTAGCACGAAGAGAATCTGAAGCTCTAGACATTGCATCACCGGGAAGAGGATTCTCTACTGATGTAGAACGTCTCGAAAGGCGCTTAGAACATCAAGAAAAAGCATTGGATGGATTTGGTACCAAAGTTGAGAAACAACAGGCAATCGGACATTTGATTCAAGAAAATTGGACTCATGTCGAACAATTACTCGCTCAAATCAAAGAAGCCGTCGACACACTAGGTTGGGACGGTGTTAAGAAAGCGATAAAGGAAATTGAATGGATAGATTCGGTCAATGCTGCAGAAAGTAGTTTCATGGCATTATTACCTGATGAAGAAGGAAAACCGGGACAACAAATTTCACTAAATCTCGATGAAACGGTTCATCAAAATGCGCAACGGTTTTTCGAATCTGGCCGTAAACAAAAAGACAAATCCGCAGGTGCAATTCAAGCATTAGAAGACACAAAATTAGAACTTTCTAGAGCCCAGAAAAAACAAGCTAAAAGAGAGGCTAGCGGACAAATTGCACGTGTAAAAAGAGCGAAGAGATTGTGGTTTGAAAATCACAAATGGACTATGCTTCCAAGTGGTCATTTAATGGTAGGAGGTCGTGACGCTAAAGGAAATGATTCAGTAGTCAAGAAGCATATGTCGTTAGGTGACCGCTATCTTCACGCAGACTTACACGGCGCCCCCTCATGTTCATTAAGAAATAATCAGGGGTTCGAAATTGATACACAGCCCCCACCTCATATTGGTGATGATGTACCTGCATTCCGATTGGTGGACAAAGTTGAGGCCGAGTTAGATGATGAAATAACCGAACTTGCTGCCAATATGGCGCTTGCATGGAGTCGTGCATGGAATGGAGGTGGCGCTCATGGAACTGTATTCTGGGTTAAACCCGGCCAAGTTTCCAAGTCTGCTGAAACTGGAGAGTATGTTGGAAAGGGTGCATTCATAATCCGTGGTAAGAGAACTTGGTACAAGAATATCGATTTACGTCTTGGTGTTGGACTAGTGGCAATAAATGGAATCCCTCTTTTGATGGCATCAACACCTGAGCATATTGCGAAGATTTGTAACCGTTATATCGTGGTTACACCCGGTCGTGAAAAGAAGGAAACTATAGCAAATAGAATCTATAAATCAACAGGCTTGTCCGTAGATGACATCCTTCCAATACTACCTGGTAATTGTGAAATCGCCGAGGATGTAGGCCTCATCAAATTCAAGAAGGATGAGACAGATGAGTAATGTCAAATTCGGCGCAGAAGCTTGGAACGCTCGTTTTTCAGGTGATGGATGGGCTTATGGAAAAGAGCCTAATTCGTGGCTGGCTCAAAGAATAGAAGTCGGCACAGGAAAGGCACTTGTTCCTGCTGATGGTGAAGGAAGAAATGCAGTTTGGATTGCATCGCAAGGATATGACACGACCGTGTTCGACCTCTCGGATATCGGCAAACAAAAGTGTGCACTACTCGCTAAAGAAAGAGGCGTTAAAGTCCACTACGAAGTCGATGATTTAGAACTCCGAGATTTTTCAAAACAAGAATACGATCTTATCGCCTGCTCATGGTTTCACGTTCCTTGGTCAATATTCTGTGAACATTATCCGCGTATGCTTTCTTCATTAAAACCGGGTGGAGAATTCATCTGTGAAGGATATCATACCAGTCAAATGGAAATGACAAGTGGTGGGCCTAAGAGTCTAGATTTGCTTTGGGACCTCGATGAAGTGATGGAAATAATCGGGCAAGGTTTCACAATAAAACATGCTAAACTCGAGACTGTAGAATTAGATGAATCCGACTTACACAGAGGGGTTGCTCACGTAATCCGACTGCATTTTACAAGAAATTAATTCAATGCCGGCACTATGGTCAAGTAACAGAAGTCATTAGGTTTGTTTATGCGCAGCAAACTGCTAGTCTTCGTCCTACTAATGATTAGCGCCGCATCTCCATTGGTTGACAATTCGGCCGCTCAAAGTGTGGTCCCTGCTGTAGAACTAACTTGTAGTGCACCATACCCAAGTGGAGCCATAGATATTGGGGTCGGCCCCGGGGCGACATTAACTGGCTATGCAGACTGTACTGTTAGTAACCCTACAATCAATCAGGAAAAAATTCAGATACAGGCCTCTGGCGATGGATTAGCGACTGCCGCCCCTGGATCAATCACTTTGGGAGCAAATTCTGAATCTGACTTCCAAGTAGCTGTTAGGGCGGACTCTAGAATGACGATGTCCGCAAGGCAACTGGTTGTTACGGCCACTGTTACTGAAGCAAATGGTGTTCCTCCCCCAAATATTGCTGAATCACAGGTTACGCTAATTATCAATATTCTGCAATTTGCAGAACTTAATTTCGAAATGGTTGAAGCGTTCAAAATGATTGAGGTGGGGTCTGACGCCATTCTCGAATACAAAATTTATAATAACGGGAATTGGGTAGACAAATTCATTTTTTCCACAGAATCTGAATCGGTAGAAAACGTAGACTTATCAATTCCAATAGTTGCCATGGAAGTAGAAAGTCGTAGCTCTCCTAGCAAATTTAGAGTGGAACTAAGAGCACCATCGGATGGTTCTGATTGGCCGATAAATTCGGATGGGTTACATACAATGGAAATGGAATTTGACGTTACTGTGAAAAGCGATTTTAGTTGCAGGGAAGGGGAATGTATTTCCATGACCTTAACGCAGAAAATAATTTTCTTCCAAAATCAGACTGTAGAAGAGGAGCCTGAAGATAGTGTACTATCGAGTTCAACGGATGACCAATTATTGATTTATGGAGGAAGTGGGGCTGGAGTAATTCTTCTGTTAATGCTATTCGTTATGCTCCGGAAAGGACGCAAATAATTCAAAACCTAAGGGTTTAATAGTGCCCAACTGAACTTTCTCATATGAACGATGAGATTGGTTCTGAGCCCATGCTGTACTTTGGCTATGGCTCTAATCTCGACCACGAAGATTGGACTAGATGGTGCAATCAAAAGGGAATAAATCCGGATGGGCTGAAAGAAATTGGACCTGCATGGATAGATGGTTTCATTCTCGATTTCAATTACTATTCCAGTTCTAGAGAGGCAGGTGCTGCGAACCTAACTTGGGTTGCTCCTGGCATGGCAGCAACCCCCGGAGCCCTGTTTGAAATTGACGAGTACACCAGAGATGCCCTTGACCGTAAAGAAGGTCATCCACATTATTATCGTCGTGTTGAAAAAATAGTTCATACAGCAGATGGCAAAAGCCATGTTGCTTGCACATACATTCATGAATGTGAAGATTCGGAATTTCATGCTCCAACAGATGATTATGTCGAATTGATAAGAAATGGATTAACGAGATTGGAATTACCAACTACTTGGCTAGATTCTTGTTTAGGTCTGATGCAACGTCCTAGTTTTGACTACGTGTTTGTTTATGGTACCCTAATGAAAGGAATGATCAGAGAAAGAGAAATGAAAGATGGAAGCATATTATATTGCCAAGGTTCAGCAAAAGGACTTCTATACGATTTAGAGGATTATCCAGGAATGACCCACGGAAAGGGAGATGTTCATGGAGAGGTGTACAAAGCAAGTGATATGTTCGAATTTATTCAACGATTGGATTGGATAGAAAGTTGTGAAGGAAACGACCCCCTATTCGAAAGAACAATACAAGAAATCAACACTGAAAATGGAAAGGTATGGGCTTATGTTTACCACTATGCTCAATCCTTAGATTCGTTTGCCAAAATAGAATCTGGTAATTGGAAATCGCAGTTCAATTGAAATTATTTGGCCAGTAATAATCCTGATGAAAATGCACCCATATAGAATCCAAAACCAATAAAATCAAACACTGAAAAGCCAAGTCCCGTAGGCATTAGAAGCCCTAAAACTATCAAAATAGCACCATAACTAAGATGAATTACACCCATAACTCTAGGCGATTTATTCACGAGCAAGACTAACGCCGAAACTATCGCGCTAAATATGAAAAATATTGGGCTCAACATAAACATAGTCGCACCAATTGCAGCAATAGTGTCGCCTGAGTCCCCACTACCACTACCACTACCATCACTGGATAAGTCACCAAAGCCCGCCCCCATCATGTCGCCCAAAAGCCCAATCATTTCAAAACCGCTTAGTAGTAAAACCTAGTACTGAGATATAAGGTAGAAATAATGAGACGAATATTAGCACTACGCCAATCCAAGGCAAAGCCTTGCTTGGAGTCTTTTCTTTAGTCACGTAAACAATCTGTTGAGGTCCAGCCTGCATCATTGGCTGAGCAGGTTGAATGAATTGTGCAGGGGGTTGTTGTTGCGGTTGAACATACTGTGTTGCCGGTTGTGCATATTGTTCAGGCGAGGGGTATTGCCCTGGTTGTTGGTACTGGACCGGCTGTGTATACTCTAGAGGTTGGGGCTGCATAAAATATGAGCGATATCAATTACAGATATATGTTATGTATGTCGGACATCATTTCTATTATTGTGTGTTCATGGTTCAACAGCAACCGTCATCTCTCATCGGTGCACTGATGAATGTGACCTTGTCTACGGACCCAGTATCATTTAATTGTGCCATAATCTTTCGGAAACTTGCAGCAGTTCCTATTGCTTGCATTAGATCAACACAAGTGTGACTATGTTTGAGACAGCTATGATTGTAGGTAGATATTTCCAGTTCGTTTGAATGTCTGATGTCTAACAACTTTCTCTCGATTCCATGTTGATAATAAATTACTAGATGACCCTCAATGATTTCATCATCTTTCATATCTGCTAATTCTCCTCTCTGGTTATATTCTGCAAAATGAAGTGCAGCATCTCGCATAAATCTACTACGATTCTTGTAACCTGATTTTATAATGAGTTCATCAAGACTATCGCTAAAATCTCCGTCCGAACTAAATGATATTATCGTGCTCATAGCACCCCTAACAGCCACCAGTATTAATAATTATAAAAAGGCTATTTATTAGTTTTAGTTAAATAGTTAATAGCCGGCGCAGAACCATGCGCACCAATTGGCATAAGGCACTGCTTGTGAGTTTTGTATTGATTACATCTAGCTTGGCTGGATGTTTGGATAATGATGATGTTGATGAAAAAGACATGGAAGGAAAGTATGGTACTGTTATGGTATCTACTTACCACATCGGGCAAATGGTTTCAGCAATTACTGGAGATACAGTAAATGTTGAAATGATGAGTCAAAACAACATACCAGTCCATGACTATACACCTACTCTAGAGGATATAGTCCGTCTCGGTGAAGTTGACTTATTCCTATATCACGGATTAGGACTTGAACCGTGGGTCGAAGACACACTAGATACGATGGGCTCCGATGCACCGAGCTTTGGAAGCACCCATGCAATGCCGACTGGTGAAGTTGATCTTGACTATGAATCAATGCTAATTGCTGACTTGTGTGAATTACTTACTTCCGGCCCTTACGAAGACCTACATCTATCTCACTTAGATGATGAATTACATGAGTTCCATGCTGAAAAGGTAGCACACGCGCTTGATGCTGCTGAAGAAGAACACGCAGAAGATGGACACGATGACCATGATGAAGACGGTCACGATGATCACGATGAAGATGGACACGAAGAAGATGGACACGATGACCATGATGAAGACGGTCACGATGAACACGATGAAGATGGACACGAAGAAGATGGACACGATGACCATGATGGACACGATGGACACGCTCATGCTGAAGCAGAAGAGACAATCATGAATCCTGAAGGTTGCCCTGCAGAGTCCGTAATTTCAATATTCCACCTAGAAAAAGGAGAATACGTAATTGAATTCGAAAGCGAACACCATGAAGAGACATTCAATCTAGCTGTCTTGAAGATGGCTGGAGGACACGCTAATCATGACCATGGAGATCATGACGAAGAAGGACATGATGACCACGATGAAGAAGGTCACGATAGAAGAAGGACATGACGGTCACGAAGAAGAAGGACATGACGGTCACGAAGAAGAAGGACATGATGACCACGATGAAGACGGTCATGATGAACATCACGGGGAATGCCACGACACAACCTCTCACGAGAACTATGACTTAACCGAAGAAGAATGTGAAGCAGCAGGTCACGTGTGGATGGAAGAACATGATGAAGACGGTCACGACGAACACCACGGAGAATGCCACGATACAACCTCTCACGAGAACTATGACTTAACCGAAGAAGAATGTGAAGCAGCAGGTCACTTGTGGATGGAAGAAGAGGATGATGACCATCATGAAGAACCACCAACTCCTGAAGAAATGATGGAAGATTTTGATACCAACAATGACAGTGCTATCTCATGGGATGAATTCTGGGCAGTAATGGGCGAAGATGATGACCACGATGATAACCATGACGATCACAATGATACTCATGACGATAATGACTCCGATGAAGAACACCACATGGAGTGTCATGATGTTGACAATATGACCCACATGACACAATATCATAACCAGACCGAATGTGAAGATGCTGGCTATTCCTGGATTATGGTCGAAGAAGATGACTATGACGAGCGATTTGAAGCAGCAGTAGAAGAATACATGATGGAAAAGATGATGATTGCTTTCAATGATTCTGACACAGACGGTGATGCATTATTGCAACTATCAGAGCTTTCTTCTTTCATAGAATCTATTGATGTCATAATGGACAGCATGGAATCTCTTTCAAACGAATTTATGATATCTGCCTATGACGAAGACGAAGATGGCGTATTATCAATGAGTGAATTCATGCACATGATGGAAGAAATGGAAGAAATGGAAGATGACGGCCATGATGACCACAGTGAAGATGGCCATGATGACCACAGTGAAGATGGCCATGATGATGGGCACGACGATCACGACGGAGAGCACAACGAAACTGAAATGATGGAATTGATGTTTAATATGTTAGACATGAATAATGACAGTTACATTAACGCTTCAGAACTTGGTATGATGCTTGAAATGAATGATGATGACCATGATGACCATGATGACCATGATGACCATGACGAAGATAAGCATGATGAAGATGTCCTGGGATACGCAACTATCCACATCGAAGTTGAGGGAGAATACGGTTTCGCCCACTCCTCAGAACTAGAGATGTTCATTCTAATGAACGACAACCATGATGACCACGGCCATGACGATCACGATGACCACGGTGATGAACAAAAGGTATGCTATGACATGAATTCTCACACCGTCGACATGACCATCAGTACAGAAGAAGATTGTAAGGATGCTGGTTTGATGTGGACTGCTGCAAACAGTGAGTCTGATGACCATGAAGAAGATGGACATGAAGAAGATGGACATGATGAAGATGGACATGATGAAGATGGACATGAAGAAGAAGCATTGTCTTACGACCCACACAGTTGGCTAGACCCTCTTGCAGTCAAGGTACAAGTTGACATTGTGCTAAAACACCTAATCGAGACCTTCCCTGAAGGCGAGGATGTTTTCACTGAAAACGCTGAAGAATTCAAGAAAGGATTGGATAAGTTGCACATGGAATTCGATGCTGCATTTAATGACGGTGTATGTAATGACAAGACTGTCGTAGCAAATCACAATGCTTACTCATACATGGCTTACAGGTACAATATTGAATTCATTACAGTACATGGCCTAGATCCAGAAGGTGAGCCATCTCCTGAAGATATAGCAATGGTTGTTGAACACATTAAGAAGGAAGGAATTACCGTTCTATTCGTTGAAGAATATACTGACCAATCATCGGTTCAGAGTATTGTAGAAGAGACTGGTGTATCCATAAAAATACTTTACACAATGGAAATGGCCCCTAGTAATTCTGATGACGACTATATGTCGATGATGAAGAAGAATCTAGATAACCTTGTTTCAGGAATTGGTTGCTAATTTTCCTGAGATGTTTTGCTTATTCGCTGTATAATTAGGTGATAATATGCATACAGTTGACATTATACCTCTAGCTTTTGTGCTAGTCACGTTGGTAATCTCAATAAGTTACTTACTTGTTGAGTTTGCAAGGGCTAGGAAGGTTTAGATGAAATAGTCCAGCCGCTATTATTATCCATTAATCTAATTGGACGAGATGTGAAGAAATGCAATCTGTGAAAGCCGAAGTTGTATCTCCAAAGAGATATCTACCCGAACAGGGTGTTGAACTTCCGCAATCTGATAGGGAACTATCTGTATTGAATGTCCAAAACTTGACCGTCGTGCGTTCTGGAAAGGTAATTATCAGAGACATTAACCTTAATATTAAGAAAGGTGAATTTGTCGGTTTAGTAGGGCCTAATGGAAGCGGAAAGTCAACACTTCTATTGGCAATTCTAGGGGTATTGAAATCGAAGACGGGAACTGTAAGTATCTATGGAAATCCTCCAATGTCGAGGAAACTTAACGGGAAAATTGGTTGGGTCTCACAAGCGGCGTCAAACCTCCCTAAAGATATTCGAATTACAGTCAAGGAATTAGTACAACTAGGTACTAGAAACGCTAGTAACATGTTCTTTTGGAGCAATAGTAGAGAAAAACAACTTGTTGCCAAAGCAATCGAAATGGTCGGGTTAACCGATGTTGAAAACACAGATATTGCTAGGCTTTCAGGAGGTCAAAGACAGCGAGCAGTAATTGCTCGAGCACTAGCCTCAAACGCTGAATTCATCCTATTCGATGAACCGCTAGTAGGTATTGATCGTGAATCACGGAATTCTTTATTGAAATTGTTAGACCAACTCTGTCATGATGAAGGGAAAACTATTCTCATGGTATCACATGATTTGACTGCAATTCGGCAAACTGCTCACAGGATGATATTCCTAGAGGAGGCTATTCGATTTGATGGAGACACCAAAGATTTCCCCGATTTAGAAACTCTTGCTGTATTGCGAGGCATTGAACCAGTCCATGGCAGTGAGAATTCAACTCATCATAATCATTCAATGGAGGAAGAATGAATGGGCATAGGAGTTTTCATATTGGAAATTGTAGCTCCACTTTTGGAGTTTGTTGTACCAATTGTACCTGGTGAAACGTTTCCTTATATTTTCAAACTGGAAATGTTCCAGCGTGCATTTCTCGCAGCAATTATGGTAACGGTTGTCGCAGGACTGCTAGGTGTTTTCCTTCTAATTCAGAATCTAGCTTTGATTGGAGATGGGCTAGCCCATGTGTCATTCGGAGGCGTAGCAGTAGGGGTTGTTCTTGGAGCAACATCACCACTTTGGTATGCCCTTGTATTCAGTATAACAGCATCAATCCTAATTCATGAACTCCGATCAAGAGAAATCCTCACTGGTGATGCCTCCATTGCAATATTTCTAACTGGAATGCTTGCACTAGGGCTTGTAATTTTACGAGTTAGCGGAGGAGGAATTACTACTGAAATTCACAGTTACCTCTTTGGAAACTTATTGTTAATCGATGAAGCAAGTCTTGACATGATTGCATTGATTTGCATAATCTCAATTGTATTCTTAGCATCAATTCGCTCTACACTTCTTGCTTGTACTATTGATCCTATGGCTGCTAGAATTCAAGGACTGCCGGTTAGAGGAATTGGGCTCTTATTCAGTATCATAACCGCTGCAGTTGTTGTAAGTATGGTTCAGGTAGTTGGGACATTGCTGGTCACCGCATTGTTAGTGACACCAGCGGCGACTGCACAATTAATTGGGCGAAGTTTCCGTTCTTGCTTAATTTGGACACAGGTTTTCGGCTTGAGTTCAGTCTTTGTCGGACTCTACCTATCTTCAGAATTGAATGCAGGTAGTGGCTCGATGATTGCATTAGTTTCTGCAGTAGTGTTCGCCGTTGTTGCGATATCAAAGATTTCTTTCGACTTTATCTATCAGACCAACGAAAATTAGATTTCTTTGGTTTAGGATATTGAAATACGCATTGCAACTGCATTTCCGCCACCTAGGCAAAGAGATACAATTCCACTCTTAGCCTCAAGTCGGCGCATTACTCCAATCATTGTGATTAGACAGCGAGTTCCACTGCTTCCAAGCGGATGGCCAAGAGCAACAGCCCCACCATGAAGGTTGAATCTATCATCTGGGATTCCGACTTCTTGGGCAACTGCACACGATGCGCTTGCAAATGCTTCATTGTGTTCGTAAACATCTACATCCATTACGTCCAGATTCGCTCTTTCAAGTAACATCTTGATCGCAGGAACTGGTGCATACATAACACGGCTAGGCTCCACTCCTGCTGTACAGTAGTCTTCGATTGTTGCGATTATTTTCCAACCGTTTTTCTTGGCGAAATCTTCGTCAGCAACCAATATTGCAGAAGCACCGTCATTGAGAGTTGATGCGTTACCTGCTGTAACCATTCCATCTTCTTGGAATACTGGCTTTAGACCTGCTAATTTCTCTGCAGTTGTTCCTTCACGAACTCCTTCATCTGTAGAGAGTTCGGGCATGTCGAATCTCTCCCAAGCAAACCAACCGTTTGCTTCTGCCTCTGCTGCTTTATTTTGTGAACGAGCTGCGAAACCATCCATCTTCTCTCTAGAGATATTGCACTCATTGGCTACTATTTCTCCGGTATTACCCATGTGAACATCATTGTAAACATCCCATAGTCCATCATGAACCATAGTTGAAACCATTTCTTTTTCTTCGCCATTCCGCTTCTCAAACTTAGGAGCATTTGTCATACTCTCCATTCCACCAGCGACAATAGCCTTGTATTCTCCAGCCTTGATACTGTTAGCAGCCATCATTACAGCCTTAAGAGAGGAACCACAAACTTTGTTGATTGTTGTAGCAGCTACCGAATTGGGAAGTCCTGCTCCCAAAGCAACTTGTCGAGCAGGTGCTTGGCCCGAACCTGCCTGTAAGACTTGGCCGAAAAGAACCTCGTCTACAATACCGCTAGATGGATTTACATCACAGCGATTTAGCAGTTCCTTAACCGCACGTATTCCTAACTCGACCGCACTCAAATTGGAAAGACTTCCTCGGAATTTTCCAATTGGTGTTCGTGCAACACCGCAGATAACGACTCTAGGCATGAACGGTCCAATGGGACTCGATTCTTCAACCTGCGCGCGGAGGGAAGTATTCTTGTGTAGTGGTTACTCGCCGAAGCATGGCCAAGTTCAAGACCGGCATTGAGACCGACCGTGCTAAAGATGAAATGAGAAATATCGACGTTGAAATCGATTTCACTCCCAACGCCCTAGCAAGTATTCTTTACCGTCAAGGCAACACACATGTATTGTGTTGTGTAACCAAAGAAGCAAGACTACCAGGTTGGTTCCCTAGAGACGCCACTAAGGGTTGGGTCCATGCTGAGTATTCACTACTCCCCGGATCCACCGATTCAAGATTCCGCCGTGAAAGAAGAGGAGCAAAAGGACGCACTCAAGAAATCGAGAGGTTGGTTGCTCGCTCACTTAGAGGTGCTATTGATCTCGAAGCACTAGGGCCTATTGCACTAACAGTCGATTGCGATATTCTAAACGCAGATGGAGGAACACGATGTGCATCAATTACAGCCGCTAACATTGCACTAAGATTGGCTGTTCGAAGATTAATTGCGAGTGGAGATTGCCTGCCAATAGACCTTCGACCTTCACGTGAAGAGCGAGATAATGGTTGGACTGCCCCTCAATTATCAAAAACTGAAGCCCGAAATCATGAAAACAAAGTTATTCCACACAACCTATCGGCAATTTCGGTAGGACTTATTGGCGATGATGTATTCCTAGACCTAGATTATGTTCTCGATTCAAACGCTGATGTCGACATGAATGTAGTTGGTACTTCAGATGGTAAATTCGTTGAAGTACAAGGGACTGGCGAAGAGTCCACATTTTCCTATGATGAACTACAAGCATTGCTTGACATGTCACGAAATGGACTAGCACAATTAGCTGAAATGCAAATAGCAGTGCTAGAAGATCTCGAGTGATTGAGCCGTAAGGCTTGAAATGCTGATGCATGTGGCAATGTTATCCCGGGTTAGTAGCTTAGTTGGGAGAGCGCGGCACTGAAGATGCCGAGGTCGCTGGTTCAAGTCCGGCCTAACCCACTTTTTTGAATCAAATTGATTTGATTTTTTAATATGAAGAAACTTATTTTTCATTATTATCGATGATGTTGTGGTAGAATTAGCATAGTCTTCATGTGCTTATGCCCCGTAGGGGCAAACATGGCGCCAAATAAGCTCGATTCTGATATCGATGCTTTGCCTGAAGGAGCCGTTGAAATCAAGCCTATTGACAAAGTTTCTAAGGAACTGGCAGGGATTAGGAAAAGGCGTAATTCTGATTCAAAAAGGCGTTTTCCTTCAGCAATAGAGGACTGGACCTTGCTAATGGGCATATCATATGCAGGAGTATTCGCACTCCTTCTTTTCGGAATGGCAGGTGGAGCATTTGGAGAATCTACAAGCCTTGACCATTGGGCTAGCGGCACGATTCTAGACAGCGGCGAGCCATGTGAGGAGAAAGTGGACACACCTTGGATACATGCTTACCCTGATAACGACGCTGAAGTATTGAAGATTTCAGGTCGTAATTTAGCACAAGGAATTGCTTTATTGAATTGGACCGTATCACCCAGTGCAGATTCAGGAGATGATTTTGATGATCCCGACCGTATCTCACAGGGCGAGGTAGAGAAAAAGTCCACACGAATTAATTTCGAAGAATGGAAAATTGGTGTGTACGACATTGTTGTCACAATTGATATTTATCAACTTGAAACCAATATGAGTAACAAAACTGAAGACGATAGACTGAATGGAACGGAGAGAATTTCTAAGACCTTAGAATTCGAAATTAGTACGTCGAAAAATGCTTTGTCTTTCCTCCCCTTTGTAGATTCTGAAGTTAAACGTGAAGCAGATCTCATCGAAGAAGGGCCACGCTCATGCTGGTCGGTAGGAGACCTAGGTAACTGGGGATTCGTATTGATGGGTGCAGAACTTGGAGGAGGTCGTGAAACAGCAATGCTAACCGGTGGAGCTGCTGGTATTCCGGCTTGGTGGATGGCATTTACCTCATTGTCATTATCGGTGATTTCACTATTCTTGGCATATCCAGTAATGTACAAATTATACCATCAAGAAACTGATGACATGCTATCTCGCACACACATACGGAAAGTTGTTGCTGATGTATTACGTAATACTGAACGGCGATTGCATATTCAAATCGATTGGGACCTATACAAGATAGAAGTACGAGATTTATCGATTGACATCATGGTACCTTACTCTAATACCGATGGAACATTCTCTGATTCGGCAGATATAAGGTCTGAAATCCTCAAAGAAGTATTGGAAGAATTCGCACTATTCCGTGTATTCAAGCCTGTTCAATTGACAGTTAGGTCAATTGGTGATAACCAAGCAATAGATTTCGAAACCGGAGTCGGAGTTGGAAGCGGGATGGTTGATGAAGATGATATGGAAGACCAGGATTACACCTCGTTCTTCCGTGACCTGCATATGCTTTCAAAGGTCGAAGATGAAGTTAGAGAGTCGGTAAAGGGTTACTTCCGTTCTAAGAATGACTTGATTTTGCAAATGGCAACTGTTACCAGTGAAGATTCGATAATTTTCGTTAGAGTTGCATACAAGCCGAATCAAAGATTTGCTTTCTTTAGATTCAAAGATTCTAACTCTGAAATTGAGAAGAACCTTAGAAAGTATATCTCCAGAGAGAATCCAGAACTAGTTGGTTCTCAAGAATTGATTGTCAAGGGTCGTAACCTTGTATCCACTCTAGCAGACAGGTCTGGGGCCGGTCGTGTTGAAACGCTATCTAGGAAGGGTAGCAAAGACGCACGCGTTGCTGCTGTAGCTAAACAGGATGGTTTAGGAGGAAGGGTTTTGCAAACCAAGTTGTTTGGAGATATTCTTTCTACAGTAGAATATACTGCAAACGAAAAGCGAGAGATGATCAACAAATGGGGATTCTGGGGCCTCATTGTATTCGTATGGATTCCTTTCATGGCATCAGGAGTTCTTGTTGGAGCAATGTTAGGACTCTTGTCAAGGATGAAGTTCATGCGAGTTCTTTGGGCTACATTTGCAGGAGGAGCGGCGGCATCGCTAACATGGGCTTATACCGCCGAAGGAATAGTTACTGTGATGCACAAATACAAACTTGAAGCCGCTATACCAATAGCAATAATTGCTTTCATTGGAATGGCAGTATTACATATGCGTTCTACAAAGACCAGAAGACAAGCAGAATTGTTTGAAGACACACTTCTCGATTCATTCCATGCCGATATTCGAGATAAATACGGCAACGAGTGAGGTGAAAAAATGGTTGAAGAGCGTGCGTTATTTGGGGTACTGACCGTATCTGATAGAGCACATTCTGGAGAATACCAGGATGAAGGTGGCCCTGCAATTATCGGATTTTTTGAAGAGGCTATTTCTTCAAAATGGTCTCACCATTCTAGGATAGTACCAGATGAAATCGAATCCATATCGAATGCTCTAATCGAAATGATTGATACTTTGGGTTGTGATGTAGTAGTTACCACTGGAGGCACTGGCCCTGCAGCAAGGGATGTGACACCTGAGGCTACTGAAGCAGTTTGCCAAAAGATATTACCTGGATTTGGCGAACAAATGCGGTCGGTTTCTTTACAATTTGTCCCAACTGCTATTCTATCACGACAGGTTGGTGGCATAAGGGGAAACAGTTTGATTTTCAATCTGCCAGGTCGACCTAAAGCGATACGTGAGACAATAGACGAAGTATGGAAAGCGGTACCATACTGCATCGATTTACTAGGAGGGCCTTACATTGATATGAACGATAATGTATGCAACGCATTCCGTCCTAAAAGTGCAAGAAGAAGGTGAAAAAAAATGAATGGAAATATTTTGATTACAGGAGCAAAAATGATTCTTCCGACTGGGGAAGCAACTGGGGACCTACGCATATCATCTGGAGTGATTAGTGAAATCTCTGTAGATTCGAGATTAGAATCTGTTGAGGGAGAAATGGTTTACGATGCTGAAGGGATGTATTTACTTCCGGGAGGAATTGACCCACAGGTACATTTTAGAGAACCAGGTAATGGATTAAAAGAAGATTTAGAGAGCGGTTCTGCTGCTGCTGCTAGTGGAGGAATCACTAGTTTCCTAGATATGCCAAACAATAACCCTGCAGCTGTAACATTGGAAGCAATACAACAAAAGATTGCTTCTGCTAGCAAGAAATGTATTACCAATTTTGGATTCTTTATTGGAGCAACACCAAACAATACCGAAGAACTTCAAAGAGCAGTAGGTTCACCAGGAAAGGGTATATCTCATCCGGGTATTTGTGGAATAAAGATATTCATGGGCTCTTCAACAGGAGATTTATTGGTTCATGAAATTGAACATCTAGAGAATATTTTCTCTAATACCGCTGGACTAATCGCTGTTCATGCTGAAGATGAAAATAGATTGAATGAACGCTTTGAAAATGTCAAAGACAGAACAGATATAGCGGCACATGCTGAATGGCGTGATGAAATAACCGCGCTTAACGCTACTGAACTGGCGGTTAATATGGCGAAGAAAACTAATCATCGATTACATGTATTGCATTTGACAAGTGGAATTGAGGCCGATTATTTATCTGAACTCACCCCTGCAGAGCGTAAACAAATAACCACAGAAACGTTACCCCAACACCTAACTTTTGATGAGACTGATGTTGAAAAACTCGACGTGCGTTTGAAGATGAACCCACCTATACGATATTCACAGGATAGAGAAACACTGTGGAACCGCCTACTTGATGGCACCATCACATGTATTGCTACTGACCACGCACCACATTTGCTTGAAGATAAGGCGAAAGGATGGCCAAATGCTCCATCTGGAATGCCAGGTGTTGAGACATCAATGCCTGTAATGCTAACTCATGCAAAAGAGGGACGTTGTACAATCGAACAAGTTGTGGCTTGGATGAGTTCAAACGTTGCTGAAGCCTATCAAATGGTAGGTAAGGGACAACTTGAGGTTGGATACGATGGCGATGTTGTGGTTGTAAATATGGAAAACAAGATCACGGTAGATGATTCTAATTCATGGACAAAGGTTGGCTGGAATCCATTCCATGGGCGTGAATTGGTAGGTTGGTCTAATCTTACAGTAGTAGCAGGAATACCTGTCTTTGAAAGAAATATAACAACTGGGCCTAAAGGAAAGTGCATCGTAGAACCAGGACAGGTTGGAAAACCTCTGGTCATGATGCCCTGGAATTGATTTTCGCTTTAGAATTGAAAAATTATCCATTAAGATTTTAACTGAAGGATATATCTTCCAAGCGGGGAAACACAATGAGTGAACTAGAAGAAAGACTTGGACCAGGACACCAACAGATTATACTTGGACTACTAATATTCGCAGCAGGTGCCCTTTGGGGAATCATGCTAGCGAATGGCGCAGATACAGATTTGAAAGATTTATTTATTGCAGCAGTAATAATGCTATCTGGAGCCATGATCACTTTGTTAGGAGTATCATTTGGCACGGATAACGAAGAGGACAGAACCAACGATTTACAAAACGCAATCAGTGAATTAACTGGAATGTTAAATACACTTCAGTCTAAGGTTTCTGGCGCCGAAAAAGACGACTCTGAAGAGTAATTATAAGTTGTATAACTTAGAATACTTGCCCTCAACATAGTTGAGGAAAGCGTCAGGGCTAGGTGGTTTACCTGTTGCTGATTCTATCAATTGTGAGGGGGTCATAACTGACCCATGATCATGTATTCTTGAACGTAGCCATCCCAGCATACTTGACCAATCCCCTGAAGCTATTATCTGGTCAATATCCCCTAATTCCTCCTCCATAGATTCGAGTAATTGTGCTGCATACATATTACCCAAGGTATAGGTCGGGAAGTATCCAAATGCCCCCATAGACCAATGTATATCTTGAAGGCAACCGAGTGAATCATTTGGAACATCTATACCAAACCAATCTTTCATCATCTTGTTCCAAGTTTTTGGTATATCCTCAACTGCAAGACCTTCATTAAAAATCATCTTCTCTATTTCGTACCTAATCATAATATGCAAATTGTAGGTTACTTCATCTGCTTCAACTCTGATGAAATCTGGCTTCACTTCATTTGCGACAAGGTCTAGAGTTTCGCTACTCCAGTCCGGGCAATCGGGGAATTGTTCACGGAACCACGGCATTGCAATATTCCAAAACGCTGCAGTTCTTCCAATCTGGTTCTCCCAGAATCTACTTTGTGACTCATGGACACCTAAGGAGACTGCCATTCCAACTGGAGAGTAACTGTGCTGCTTGGGCAAACCTTGCTCATACAGGCCGTGACCGGATTCATGCATCACTGCATATAGGCAAGAAAACGGGTCCTTCTCGTCGAACCTTGTTGTAAACCTTGTATCTCCCGGCCATAGACCAGCACAGAATGGATGTGTTGAACGGTCCATACGGCCGGCTTCGAAATCAAAGCCCATTGCTCTGCTTACTCGGTTACAGAATTCTTCTTGATTGTCAATTGGAAATGACATCTCATCTGGCAATCGTGGTATCTCAACATCAGATTGCATAATTTTTGACAATAAAGGAACTAATCTCTGCTTTAATCCAGAGAAAAGTGGATCATAATCTGCCACTGTCATTCCAACTTCATATTCATCTAGCAGAACATCATAAGGGGTATCTTCACTACCAAGATATTCTATTCGTTGCCGAGTCAGTCTGACCATGTTTTCTAAGTGAGGTGCAAAAAGTTTGAAATCATCATCATTACGTGCTTTTTGCCAAGCGATTAATGCTTCACTACGGGCCTTGGTAAGTTCTGAGACAAACTCGGTAGGCAATTTTACCGCTTCGTCGAATTTCCTTCTCATCTCTCTTACATTTGCCGCTAAAAAATCATCATCGATATCATTCATTTCTAGGCTTGAGATAAGAGAACCCAATTCTGGCTCGATTAATCGGCTATGGCGTTGTCCTGCTAACCATGCAAGAATATCTCCACGGGCTCTAGCTCCTTTAGTTGGCATTATTGTTTCTTGGTCCCAACCCAAATGACCTTGAATTGCTTCAAATCGATATAGGTCATTTACCCTAGATAGGAATTCTTCCCGCTCGGTCATATACCCTCGACTGTGGATTTCATCTTCAATATATCACCCATTCCGGGCACAATTTCAAGGCATAGGATTGTTTGCGAGATACATGGCCTCACCCTTCCGCCGTAAGTCGAAGGGTAAAAATCCTGAAATTGACGATGATTCAGAGATAGATGAAGTCGTTCAAGAAGAGGAACCTGAAGCGGAAGATATTGAGGATTTCGACCTTGAAGTTGCTCTTTTAGAATCGGCTAAACGGGTCACTCAGATATGTATGGATATTAGAAGAGGAGAAAATGTTCTGATTGTATGTGACCCTACTACTGGAGAGATTGGACAAGCACTCCATCGGTCTGCAACCGAACGTTCGGACCGAGTGCTACTGATTGTGATGCCAAAAAGCCGGCACCATGGAGAAGAGCCGCCCGCTCCCGTTGCGAATCTTATGCGCCAGCAACAAATTGTAATCGCACCAACCCGTTATTCACTAACTCATACTAGAGCGATAAGGAGTGCTGTAAAAGAAGGCGCCAGAGTTGCTACTATGCCAGGAATGACTCCAGAAATGTTCGTATATGGAGGAATGACTGCTGATTTTACTGAGATTAAGAAAAACCTCTCTGAACTATCAGGAACTCTACGACGTAAACGTTTGATTCATGTTAAGGACCCAAATGGTACCGATGTTGAATTTGAAGTATCATGGAGGGATTGGAAGTTAGATGATAACGGAATTTGTAATCGCCCAAGAATGATTACAAATTTACCTGCAGGCAAAGCGTTTGTATTACCGCGTGAAGGGACGATGAACGGTACAATTTTCATAGATGGAACTTGGGAATCAACCCTACTTGAAGAGCCCCTTGAATTAACGATTGAGAACGGTATTGTAATCGATATCAAGGGGGATTCTACTGCTGCTCAGATTAGACAACAATTTGGTGAAGCGGCCTCTAGACTTAGGAATAAGGACAGAGAATTAGTTTGGACTGTAGCCGAATTCGGATTTGGGATGAATCCTAATGCAAGAATGACGGGCCATGTTTTGGAAGATGAAAAGCAATTAGGAACTTGCTATTTCGCAATTGGTGATAACACTAGCCTAGGCGGAAATGCATCAGTAGGCATTCATATTCCAGGTGTAATCTCTAAGCCTTCAGTCTGGTTGGATGACACCCAAATATTGGATGATGGAATATTTGTTGCTTGATCAACGGTTTTGAGTGCCACAAACCGGACAGAAACGCCAATTCGGATCTACTCCGATTCTGCAACCTCTGCAATGAAGTCCAGAACGTATAGTCGGCTGCATCGGTTGAACTGGTTGTGATGCTGCCTGCTGCTGAGCCCATGCTTGCTGCTGTTGCTGTTGTTGCTGCTGTTGCTCCCAAGCCTGCTGTTGCTGCTGTTGTTGCTGCTGTTGCTCCCAAGCCTGTTGTTGCTGTTGCTGTTGCTGCTGTTGCTCCCAAGCCTGCTGTTGCTGCTGAGGTTGCTGCTGTGGTTGTTGAGGTTGCTGAGGTTGCTGCTGTGGTTGTTGAGCAGGTTGAGGTTTTTGAATCCCAGCCCTAATTGGTTTTACTGGCTTAGGTAAAGCCATCTTTTCGATGACTTCAGGTTTTGATTTTAATTCATCAAGGGTTACTTGGCCATCACCATCAATGTCGGCTTCTGCATGTAATCTTGCAGCATCTTCCATTTCTAATCCAGTGGCTTGAGCGACTTCTTCAATCGATAATCCACCGCTATGGTCTGAATCTGCAGCAGCAAAGGCGTCTTCAATAGTGCCTTCTGATTCATCAGTAGGTGATTCAGGTTCTGCCATCAAGGGTTCTGGCTCTGGTTCAGGCACTGGTTCAGGTTCAGACTCGGGCTCAACCATTCCAAAAGCACCGGCGAAGGCATCTTCGGTTTTCTCAGAGTCTTTGCGAACGTCAGTTTCAATCTTAGGTTCCTCTACGCTAGGTAAAGGCACTGGAATCTCACTAGGTAGTGGTACAGGCGTCTCACTAGGCAGTGGTATTGACAAGGGTACCTCTTTGACTGGAAGTGGTGACAATTCAGGTTCTACCTTCACCGGTTCAGGCTTAGCAACTGGCGCTTCAACTGTAGGATTCGGAGGCACATATGCCGTTTCAATCTCACTGGCATTAGCACTGTTACTCGCTAAACTAGCAATCGGAGTTACGTGTCCTGCCACATCGAATGCTGCTTGTACCTCTTGAGCAAGAGAAAGTAAAGCATCCTTATTTGCAGCTGGGTTTGACATTAGGGATTCAACAACTCTGAGATACTTTATCGCCTCTCCATCTCCCCCTGTCTGTTGGGCTATTGCAAATAATTTGAGTAATCGCATTGGATCTGATACTTCACCTAATAATTCTGCATCACTTTCTGAAAATTGACCCTCACGAATCGCCAGAGCTAATTGTTCAGGCAGAGTCATCACCCCGAGATGACCAGCGACTAGGAAGTAGATTTCACCACCCTCGCAAGATAAGCGTTGACTAGCCAACTCGAAATCGAAATCTCCCGGCTTGAGAACCAAGTCAGAAAGTAAGTGCGAAAAACCTCTCAAGCGCATCATCACGAGACATCTCCATCATCTGATGGAGGGTATCTGAAGATTCGAATACACCGAAATAGGCGGCTGCATCATCGACCTCAATGCCATCAGGCATTGATACATCAGCGATATCACTAGCCATGATTAATCTCTCCTCTTCCAATCCCAACGGTCTGCACTTTTTGAGCCTGATGCCTTGAACTAATCCCTCATTGTTTTGAAATATCTATTATCGCCCTTGATTGAGGGGCAGACCAACCTGTTGTCTGTAATTGCATGAGCATGGTCCTCTCCGACTCTCCGTCTCTCAAAGCACCCTTAGTCCAATCAACAGCGGCCAAA
>CASICT010000041.1 GCA_949373265.1 Candidatus Poseidoniaceae archaeon
GTAAAACCACTGCAGCAATGGCTTTGACTCGTGATGTATTCGGTACAGACTTCCGTAACAACTTGCTTGAAATGAATGCAAGCGATGAACGTAAGTTAGAGAGCATACGAACCAAGGTTAAACAATTCGCTAGAACTGCTCCATATGGTGGTGCCGAATTCAAGATTATTTTCCTCGATGAAGCCGACGCATTAACACATGATGCTCAAGGTGCCCTGCGAAGAATAATGGAGCAATATGCACAAACCTGTAGGTTCATTCTATCGTGTAATTATTCGAGTAAAATAATCGAACCAATTCAAAGCCGATGTGCAGTTTTCCGATTCCGACCACTCGCAGATGCTGATGTTTCAGATCAAGTAAAAGCGGTAGCGAAATCTGAAGGCGTTGGGCTTGATGATGAGGCGGCTGAAGCCATAGTGCGCATTTCACAAGGGGATTTAAGAAAAGCAATCACTGCGCTACAAGTTGCCGCAGCACTTGAGAAAAATATTACTCGTACCTTGATTTATGAGACAAGTGCAACGGCTCCTCCAGAGTCTCTACATCAATATTTGATGGCATGTAGGCAAGATGGTTTCCATGCTGCCCGTAGAAGATTGCGGGAATTGTTAGATAGATATGGCTTGGCGGGAACGGATTTTGTCAACCAACTTCACAGAGAATTGTACGGTGCTGATTTCCTTTCAGAGATTCAGAAACTTGAACTCACAGAACTTATGGCTGAAATAGATTTCAGGCTTGTTGAAGGAGGAGGCGAAGCAATTCAATTAGATGCTTTGACTGCACGTCTTTCAACGCTACTCAGTTGAATCTTCTTCAACTAATTCGTTAACAGTTATTTCTAGTTCAACAGTTCTTGTGTTTTCCCATGGGTCACCGTCTTCAACTACATCGATTGTAAACGTGTATGTGCCTGCAGCAAGACCATCTGGTAACCTAATTGCCATTGGATAATCGATGTCTTTGTGTTCACGAACAGGGTCGAGTGCGGATGAATCAATCTCTTCAATTTGTGTCCAAGAATTATTATGTTCTTCATCACCAAATGTAATTGTATACTCAGAATCTGCAGCTTTCAAATTATCACTAAATGCTAGTACAATGTAATGTTCTCCAATATACCCTTCTGTTAGGTTAATTTCACTAGATTTACTATATTCAAATCCATCTTCTGTAGAGGAAATCATTCCCCATCCATCGTCTACTTGGGGAGCGACGATATCAGCAAATGGTGCATTTGTCAAAAGGAAAGTTAATGCTAGCCAGGTGAAAACATGCATAAATGAGGCTTTGAACCATGTTCCTTTGGTATAATGCTTAACAAATTTTTCTGGTAAAACAGCCCTATGAACAGATGGGATTAAGAAAATACCAAGCAGTGGGATAAACCAAAGCATATCAGGATTATCTTGAGAACTTGGCATTGCAACATAGCGCATTAACAAAGCGACTGTAGTAGCGAAAGAGATTACAAGCCACATTGAAATAGTGTCTGCTTTTTCTTTGGTAACATGTTTTACAGGGTCGAATGCCTCAATCCCCATGTCTGCACCTGAGCGGTTCTTTTTCCGCTCCTTGTCGCCTGTGCCTCGATTGCGTCGCTCGGTAGCGGCGGCTGCCATGGCGGTATTGATGTCGACCATCAGTTTGGCGGATGGTTGCCAGTGAATGAAGGCTGTGGTCGAATAGAGACGATTTTGATACGGAATTTTGTTGTAATTTCTAATCATGGTAATATTGAGATTAATATGCCGCATCCTTCAAAGAGGGGAGTTCGGTGGGCGGACTACTTGCCGGGGTGGCGTAGTTGGTGGCGCGTCGGACTCATAGGGCAGCTCTCCGGAGCTAATTGAGACGTACCAAAGCCCCTTCTCATGTCTGAGACATCCGAAGGTCGCGGGTTCAAGCCCCGCTCCCGGCACCAATTGTCTGTCCTTGCAATAGCCGTATTTCTCTTGAAATAAAACGAGGCCATATAACCCACTGGCATCTGGAATTGGTTGGTAGTTGTATGAGAAATATATTCGATGACCTAACCCGATTTTCTGTCGCACGTCCAAAAACGGCTCTTGCAATAATTTTAGTGGTGGTATTTTCACTTGTTCCGAATGCAATGTTTATCAATTTCGATAATAGTGAAGACGCATTTTTCCCAGATAATGAAACCGTTCGACTACTAAATGAGGTAGAAGATGAATACCGGGCTTCTATTGATTTTATTCGGTTTATTGATGAGATTGATTCTGGTGATTTGTATGAGGCTTCAACTTGGCAACAATTAGCAATTCAGGAAGCCATATTACTAGAGAACTCTGATTTGGAGAAATACCAATATCCCCTGTTTGGAATACAAGCTAATAGCGGTATGGCAAGTGCTGCAATTCAATGGCACAACCTTCAAGATCGGTCATCAGCATCAGAGTGGGTCGCAAATCTTAGTGATGCATTGACTGATGTTCTAAATGCTCAATCCGATGAAAATAAAAGTTTGCAATCAGCTTTGAATAATTTATCAACTGCTGGAAATTCAATTCCATCTCCAACACCTGTTACTGCGATTGAACTTCGCCAATGGCAAGTAAATGACCCAGAGTTATGGCTAAAGCGATTAGATAGTGGCGAGGATTTGACTTCTTGGTTGGATCCCCTTGTTGGTGAAATCAACTCTTTGGTACAAGGACCAAACAGTAGTGAAATCGGTATTGTGACCGGCCCTATTTCTGGTAAAATCGGAATAATGATTGGGATGCAATCTATTGATTACCGTTCTATGATGGCGTCTAATTTGCCAGTTGCTGACTCGGCTAATCCATGGGATTCTGATGGTCCTGTTTTGACTACTTTCGTTGTGGTGACCGATCCTGAAGTACACGACTTAGAGGTAATTGGCGATGTTCAAGTATTGATCTCAGGATGGTCAGAAGATTTGAAAGAACAAGCTCAAGAAGAAACTGGAGATTCTGAAATTTCAGTATTCTCATTCTCACAGTTTTCAACTGGACAAAATGAGAATCTAGGGAAAGAGTTGGGGATTCTAAACTCAATTTGTCTATTGTTATTAGGTTTCATTTTGTGGACTAAATTCCGAAGCAAAAGAGATACAGTTAATGTGCTGCTATTGACTGTTTTAGCGATAGCCGCAACTTATGGTGTCGCCGGATTGATTACTCTTCTAGGTAGTAAAATGGAGTTTAATGCAGCGATGAATTCTATTCCAATCTTGCTTCTTGCTATCGGTGTAGATTACGGACTTCACGTAGTTGCTCGGGTTAGGGAAGAGATGCAGAATCAAGAATTAAGCGACCCTCAGGGCCGTGAAACGCTTCGTGACTTTTCGATAGAAGCACGTAGTATGGCCATTAGGCGAGGAACTATTCTAACCTCAGCCGCACTTCTAGTTGCAATCTTTACAGATATGGTTGGTTTCCTTTCATTCCGGTTTTCTTCACAACAATTCTTGGTTTCTTTTGGTACAGTAATAGCAATTGGTTTATTCTTCATCTATCTACTCAGTATTACTGCATTACCTGCCCTAATGATGATAATTCCTCCAAAGAGACTACCTCTTGAGGAATCAGGTAAGAATGACATTGGTCCAGTTTCAAAGTGGATTGGTTCTCTAACTCAAAAACCAGTGTTAGTAGTCTTAGTGACGGTAATTATCTCTATACCGATGTTCATCGGTTTCCAACAGTTAGAAGTCGGTTTTGATACCAGAGATAATTTTGATGAATCGGTACCTGTGGTCAAAGACTTCCTGCTGATTTCAGATGAATTCCAAAGTAGTCCTTCACCGCTATATGTTGTCCTTGAAGGGGATGTTATCTCGCAAAATGGGCGAGATATATACTATGAAATTGTATCTGAGTTGTCTTCAACAGAGGGAATCAATGGTTTGCCCATTGGAATTTGGAGTATACTTGAAGAATCAAGAAGTTCAGATTCTGAACTCGATTTATTAATGACTAATTTAGACGGTTCTGATTCCTCGTGGGATTCTTTAGAAGATTGGCTTCTGTCTGAGCCAGGACGCAATCTCTCTTCTGGCAATCTGAATTCTGAAGCTACACAAACTGTAATTTCCTTCCAAGCAGCCACTCTAGATTGGCAAGCCACTGCAGACTTTGAATCAAGTTTGAGTGATGAAATGGTGGAGATTTCAAAGGAAAATAGTGAAGAGTATTCCATTCAATTATCAGGTAGGTCGTTGATTTTAGCTCAAATCACAGCAGATGTGGCAGATTCAGCAGTCATTTCAACAGCAACAGTTGCTGGTGTGATTCTGATCATGCTAATCAGCATCAATTCGTTCAGGCAAAAAGATTTGATTGCTGGTATGGCACGTGGATTTGTGACTTGGATTCCTCTGATGGTAGTGGTGGTTTGGGTGTATGGTATCATGGGCCTAACCGGTTACCAATTAAATTCTCAAACAGTGACTATAGGGGCCTTAACTCTCGGTTTGGGGGTGGATTATGCAGTTCACTTCACTACCCGGATGGAAGAAGAAGTCGAGCACTTACCTCACGGTAGCCCTAGCGATTGGACCACAAAATCAGCAGCAACTACTGGTCGGGCAATGTTTGGTGCAGCCCTGACTACAGCCGGTGGCTTTTCAGTGCTTAATTTCTCATCATTGGTTCCACTGCAATTATTTGGTCAGGTTTTCGTTGTTGCAATTATTCTAGCATTGGTGTCGAGCCTTTTCCTATTGCCTGCATTATACACTCCATTCCTGAAGCAAGATGCCCGCAAGATTTTGCAACAAACTGAAGTTTCTGGATTGGAAACTAAATTGGTAACTGAGAGTGAATGATTACACTGCTCTGTCTTCGAGGAGTTCGAGTGGGATGATTTCTAGAGCCTTGATATTTGTAGCTTCTAAGTCAACAGGACACGCTTTACCGTGATTTAGAGCATCTAGCCATGTCCTTGCACAGACACACCAAGAGTCACCTGCTTTGAGTCCAGGGAAATTGAATTGAGGCATTGGTGTCATCAAATCATTACCTTTCATTTTGGCAAATTCCAGAAAATCTTCATTCACTATACAACAAACAGTATGAGACCCTCTATCCATCTCGTCGGTTTTGCAACTGCCATCTCTATACCAACCAGTCATAGGCTTGCAAGAGCATTCCCCGATATCTTGGCCTAGTACATTCCTTTGCATGGACATAATGTCCCCTCGAGAAATCTATACTTCAAACTGTGCATATCCTAACTCACTAGTTTATCGATTAGGCGTCGCCTAGAGTTGGGCACTGATTATCAGCGATTACTCATCTATTCAGGCGTATTCGTTTCTTCAGCGTCTTGTACAATCTCAGTGGAATTAGAAATTTCTTCAGCCAAATTTATTTCCGGTTCTGGCGAGGTTAAGTCTTCTGCCCATTTTTCTTCTTGGTGTGGCTGCTTATCTCCATTCATGAAAATCATTGTAGCACCTGCTAATAATGATAAGAAACCAAGACCCCAGAAACTCAGTGTTACATAATCGACCCAATGGTCAAAGTTAGTGAAGTATGTTAGTGAATCTTGATTAGTTACAATTTGTGATTCCATTGCTTCTGCAGTTTCATCATCTAATTCCGCCTTGGTTTCTATCATGAACACTTGTTGTAAATGAGATTTATCCGGAGGGGTTTGTTGCTCCCATGTGATTCTGGTGTCTAGCCAGAATGTCGATTGAGATTTACCTGCAATGATAGCGCCACTAAGTGGTTCTACCTTCAATTTGACATTACTTTCAAAATATACGGGGAGTGCACCTGGAGTTGCATCAATCAAACTTCCATTAGGAATCAATCTCGCTTGTATTGGACTTTTTACAGGGTCCATCGATGCATGGCAAAGGTTGACAGGTATTCCCTTTAGTGTTCCAGTATCGTCACAGATAACCGGGACAGTGCCATATCCTGATAAATCGATTAGGTCACTATCTCCTGTGATGAAACCACCAATCGTTTCACCGTTCTTTTCAGCCGGGATTAATCCATAGGATGCAATCTCCTGCTCTTCTGATTTCCAACTTACAAATTCACTATCCCCAATCATTACAGTTTCACCTTTGTCACAGGTATCGAATTCACCTGTACAGATGGTAACTGTCCCCGGCTCTCCAGTAGATATTCCTCCTTCTACATAGGCATCAGAGCCGTAAAATGTCTCATTTGCTTCAAGACTTGTCCAACCTGCAGTCATGTTATCTTTATCGTCAGTTGCTAGGTATGCATTTACGGGGTCATGCCACCCAAGGATCCAGTTGTTTACAGACTGTGTTAAGTAGCGTGAGGTTCCAAAAGAATCGATTAGGAATTCAGGTACGAAGTCTTTGAAAATCAAGTCCATTACAAATAACCTCAATGCTCCTGCTGCATTTTCATCGATTCCATAAATCAATGCCACAGTTTGATTGTTCCACTCTAAAGAGTCATCTTTTTCTCCACTGGTGAAATTAATCGGAATTGATTTACCACTCAACTCGCCATAAAGGAACACCCCTGCTCCATCAGCAGTGGCTATTCCATATTCTCCATACAGGACATTTGCACTTTCATTTTGGGTTAAGTTGACTGGTAATCCTTCAGGGAATCCATAAGTTCCGCTTCCCCATTCTCCATTCTGATTCAATGATAGTTCCATGTAAGCCGGTTCCTCATCAGTACTATCGATTGGATTTGTAGAGCCAAATGATTGGTTAACGAATTGTGATGCAGTGATGTATCCTTCACCTCCAACAAGAATTAGGGGTAGGGCTGACACATCATTTACCCAATCACTACAGAATGTATTGAGTTTTTGATATTGTTTCATGTCGATTCCATAAGTTTCGATTGCGTCTTGGGGGCCCATGTCAAGGAATTCAGAAAGACCAAATGCAGTCCCCGATTCACTTACTGCAAGTATTCCAAGAGGTTCATCAGTTCCATTTCCTAATGTTAACACCTTTTTGGCAACATCATTGTCTATACCCATGTCAAGTAACCAGCGTACTCTACGAGTTAGATTAACAGCCTCGTCATCATCATTTGTGAGATAGTTATCATCATCTGCGCCATAATCTATCATCAATTTGCCCATTCCACCATACAATGTCCAATCTCTGGCAAGTGTGATGTTTAGGTCAGTTGGATGTTCGAATCCCCATAGTTCAGCCCGTTCTAATGTTACAGAATTATCAGGGTCTGCTATGATCTCATCAAAGCTTTCTGGCTCTCCCATAGCGGAATAGACGAGAGGACCCATGTAATTCAGTAGTGATATATTTTCACCGCTTGGACCTACAGCGTGATTGAACATAAATTCATGGTCAAGAATCCATTCGAAAGATGATGTCTCTTTATCCTCTATTCCATTGTCATTAGGGTCATAATTTGAATTCCAGTTTTCATCGGGTTCCATTATCCCATCACCATCATCATCCCACCGGGATTCATTCCATTGAGGATGTACCCCTCCTTCCTCGAGATATGTAGTGGTATTATCATCCAAGAAGGCATCTCCATATGCCTCATCTAGTGATTCAAACATACCATCTAAGAAGAATGATTCAGCATTGTTACCTTCTGCTGTGTTTACGATAGCACCATTGTATGACCCTTCAGTTGCAGTGAGATTTTGAAGATATTCTGAATTATATGCTGCAACTTTGTAAGCAGAAGAGACTTGCTTGAAGTGAATGTCGAGAACACCTGAGGCAAATCCAATTTTTGTAATGTCCATGACTTTGTTGATTGCGGTACCGGTAGCACCTACCACTTGTGGAGTGAATGCAATATTGAGCTGACTAACTTCAGTTGAACATGGAACTAAGGTTTCTTTTGCGCATGCATAAGATGTTGACACCTTGTATGTTAGCAAACCATTTCTATGGTCATAATAGTCCACTTCTTTCTTTAGTGTAACATCATAAGTAACAGGTCCAACCTTTTCGTATTCTGGTTCAGAACCATTTTGGTTTACATCATCTACGTTTAAGATGTGCCAGACATAAAAATCTCTCTGGCTAGTAGATTCTTTCCAATCATCCTTGACATCCCTGCACAATGAGTCTATGCATATGTCATCTTTGACTTTCATTGCCACAGCATCTTCAACCGCACCAGGTACAGCACTGGTCGCCATTGGACCTAAAACGGCCAAGTTCATTGTGACCATTATGAAGCCGGCGATTACCATTGTCATGTTCAAAGGCTTGAGACCCATGGTTCTCGAGACTACCTTTCAGCATTGAACCTTGCGCTTAGCAACTAATACGAAATCACTCTGTGCCTGAAATTGACCCATCGGGTTCCAATCTGTATAGGCGAATGGTACTAGTTGCACCACGCATTGCTAATGGTGAGCCAGATATTGCTACTATTCGTTCACCAGATTTGATTGAGCCATCCTTGGCCAAAATACGAATGGCTTCTTGCATGGTCTGCGAACCTCTTTCAAACTCTTCCACAATCACAGACTTTACACCAGGGAGTAAATTCATTCTTCTTGCGGCTCTTAATTGGTCAGTAACCGCTGTAACAACCATTTCTGGACGATAGCCTGCGACCAATCTTGGAGCGTTACCATGTTGCGTAGCAACCAGAATATGTCTTGCTCCTGACATCTTCACCAATTCAGCACCAGCGTGAGCAACAGCCCTTGTTGAACGGAATTTTGAGAGTGCCCCGGGGGTTCCCCCCGATGTGACGAGACCTAACTCTGTGGCCTTAGCGATCTTAACCATTGTTTCAACAGCAGTAATCGGGTGGTCTCCTGAAGCAGTCTCGCCTGAAAGCATTACTGCGGTCCCACCGTGTCTTATTGCAGTGGAAACATCACTTACTTCTGCACGAGTAGGTCTCGGATTCAATGTCATGGATTCCAGCATTTGGGTCGCAACAATAACTACCATCCCGCGCATTAATCCTGCATCGATAATCGTCTGTTGGGCCAATGGTACTTGTTCCAATGGAATCTCAACACCAAGATCACCTCTAGCAACCATTACCCCATCTGCGGCATCAAGAATTGAATGCAGGTTTTTCAAAGCAGCAGGGTGCTCGATTTTTGCAATAATTGGAGTATGAAGTCCTGCTGCTTTCACAGCCTCCCTTGCCGGGCGAATATCTTCTGCAGTTCGTACATATGACACTGCAATCCAATCTGCACCCGCCTCAAGAGCGTGGGCAAGAGCCTTCTCATCTTTTGGCCCAATTGCAGGCAAGTCGATCATTGTCCCTGGAACATTCACTCCCTTTCTACTTGTGAGCGGGCCACCATCTTCCACTAAACAATCGACAAATGAATTCGGTACTCCTCCAGTGGCAGTAACGGAAAGTCGAATTAAACCATCCGCCAACAGAATAGCATCTCCAACTTTTAGCTCAGAAGATAATCCCGCATATTCGACAGGCAATTCGTCACCATCATGATTTAATTTCCCGCATAACAATCTAATTTTATCACCATTATTGACTAGACGAACTCCCTTGAATTCACCTAGGCGAAGTTTGGGTCCGGGTAAGTCTGCTAGAATACAAGTGGTTCTATCTTTAGTTTCCAAAGCCCGTATTTTTTTGTAAAGTTCAGTTTTGTGTTCAGGTTCACCATGTGAGTAGTTTAAGCGAAAAACATCAGCTCCAGCATCAAAAATAGCTGCAAGGTTCTCTGTATCCCACGAAGACGGACCAATAGTGGCAACAACACGAGTTCTTCTCATGTTCTGATGTAGAAGTGGCGAGGACTAAAGCACTCTCTATGTATTTTCCTTATTTCACCGTATTCCGGTTCCATAAGCGAGGAATTCGAGTGTTCCCATTTTGTTTTGTTTACCACCCTTTATCTTGTTCATAACCATAGATGTTTCAACTCTAACATTGACAACTTCTTCCCAGCCTTCACCTATTGCTTGTTCTCTAAGGCGCTGCATTACTTCGCTGCGCCCATATGCTAGGACTTTATCGAATGAAACAATATTGCCTCCAAAGATTGAACGTATGCCTCCCATGAATAATTGCCACCATGAAGGTGCTACCGTAATATTCGACATAACCAGTCCTGTTTGCTTGATCTCACGATCGGGTATTGGTTTTGAAAGTGTGCTTAAGTTATCTTTTCCGAGTTGTTGCATAACTAATGATTCACGTGCTATTAGTTGCTTTTGAGAATTAGCTTGATGGAATCTTGCAAAAATCATAGAATAAATGAAGGCTAATGCTGGAAATGCGACGAATAATAATACCGATAGGCCAATGGCCAACACGATTAGTATTTCTCCAATGTCTCCGGATGCCAAAGAATCACCCTTCTACAATTGTAACGCCTGTTCCGTATGCGAATAATTCAGCGGCTCCGCCAGCGACACTGCTCGTAGCAAATCTGACATTTACTACAGCATTTGCTCCACGTTGTGAAGCATCCATTATCATGCGACCCATTGCTTCAGTACGTGCTTCCATTAGTAATTCAGTATACGCTTTTAATTCTCCACCGATAATGTTCTTCAGTCCTGCTAAGATGTCTTTACCTATGTGTTTGGCACGAACGGTTGAGCCGGTAACGATTCCTAACGATTTGGTAATTGTGAATCCTGGTATTGTCTCAGTATTAGATGTCATCATCTGGTCCATAGACGTCGTTAGCTTCAGATATTAAATTAACTTTGAGGTGGAAACCACTTTCTGGTATTAAATTAGATGAATGATACATGTTGCTGAGAACTACTGCCAGTCCTATGAACAATATTCCGCAACATGCTGAAGAGAAAATCGATACTTTGGGTATCCAAGAGTAATCTGAACCACCGGGGACATTTTCCATAAAACTAGAAATTATTTCAGATGAGAGATATGATGTCCAGACGTCTCCAACCGCTTTGACGACTCCAAATGCAATTCCAAATTGGAGCATTTTCTCATTCCGAGTCCAAAACATTGCAATGGCAGGAATTCCAATGAATACCGATAAAGCAGCGAAACCTTGAGAAATTTCCGTAACATAAGATTCTTCTAATTCCTCTACCATCGTTTGGTACGAGAGGTAATCTTCCCATTCTTGTAGGGAAAAATTGTAATCATCTTGATTCGTAGCGGATGCATTTTGCGGATAATCTCCTGGGTTTTCTGGTTCATTGCCAAAGGAGTAATGATTGATACCCGCTATTCCAAAATACTCCAAATAGAATATTTGGCCAATCGAACCTAAGACCATTAGCCCCAAAATAATTGAAATTGTTTTTGCCCACCAAGGGCTGTGTTGGTTTATTGAGTCTGAATCCATAGAAATCACAAAATAGGTTGATTGCGAAGCCATTCTAAATCTGAAATGTATAACTGTCGGATATCATCTAATCCTAATACCAGCATTGCTAATCTCTCCAATCCCATTCCCCAGGCACAAACAGGGTCTTTGATTCCCAAAGGTTCTGTCACTTCAGGTCGAAAAATCCCTGCTCCCCCTAATTCAAGCCACTTTCCGCGCCACTTCACTTCAATTTCTAGAGAAGGTTCTGTGTAAGGGAAATATGCTGGACGAACTCTGACTTCTGGATAACCCATTTTAGCATAAAATGTTTTCAATGTGCTGACTAACATTCCAAGGTTCGCACCAGGTTCCATGATTATACCTTCAATTTGGTGAAACTCAGGTAGGTGGGTTCGGTCAATACTTTCCTTTCGAAATACTCTGTCGATAGCGAATACTCTACACGGGTCAGTTGGATTCTTTGCTAGATACTGAATTGTGTTTACAGTTGTATGTGTTCTAAGCAATCCCTTTTGTGAGATGTCTTCACTGAATTTCCCTCCCCATCCTGTGGATTCGGTGTCTCCACCGTGTTCATGAATCGCTTTCCAATCAGCTAGCATTTTGGGGTCCAGCTTGATCTGTTTTGGTTCATCTAAGTAGAACGTATCCTGCATCTCACGGGCCGGATGATCTTGGGGGATGAAAAGTGAATCCATGTTCCATCCTGCAGTCTGAACATAATCATCAACTAATTCTGAGAATCCCATCTCTAAGAATATTGAACGTATTCTTTCAATTAATGCCTGCATTGGATGGCTACGTCCTGAACGAGGCATTGAGGCTTCAAGCGATACATCGTAGGGGCGAAATTGTGCATTTTTCCAATCATCACTTTGCAATAATTCTGGAGTGATTTCAGCAATGCGAATACTTTCTTCTAAATCCCCATCTGGTATCTCTAGTCCAATGGCTGTAACTTTCCATGTGCGAGATACCATTTCAACAACTTCAATCAAATTCTTACGACCGTTAAAGTGTTCAAATAACGGATGTGCGATGGTTGGTGAGTGAATAAATGCAGTTCGCTCTTCAATGGCCTTACTTACCGCTTCAAAATCTTCACAGACAAATCGTCCACTTTGAATTGAAACTCCAAGCCCCTTCAGTAGTCCAACTCCTGGCCCCGCTTCATGACGTTCAAATCGTGAAGATAAATCCTTCATTGTAACATCGGAGTTTGTTTGAATGTAATCCCACAGTCGAGACTCAAGTAAGCCGTTCTCTGAGGCTTTTTCGCCCTCGCTACCAAGGACGATTTCAGTTGTACTAGATTCACTAATTCTGACAAATCCATAATTGGATAAACCATGGCCGGCGGCCACTGCAATCGCTTGGTCCTCCCATTCACAAGCCGATAATACTTCATCGAGGGTGCAATTGTCATTGCGTTTTTGTAAGACGCGGAGCATTCGGCGTTCTTGATTAGTCAACTCCGCCATAACCTAGCCACCCATTCTTATTTATTCAAATCAGCGTGTTTAGGGATGTCTTTACCATTGCCTTTGAGAATCGCAGACATACTCTTTTCACCAGCGAAAAGACAAACTATCCAGAACAAAAATACAATCGAGGAAAATCCAGTCATGATTAGTACCTGTGGCCTGAATATAGTGAACCACATATTCGACATATTTGTGGTGAACATGAATGATAACATGAGTAGTGCAGGAAATAGACTGAATCCAGCCTTACTCCAAGCATTAACAATCATAGTGCAAGAAATGAACAGGGGCGTCGCTACCATAAGGGTCATCCAGTACATTGGGGGGTCGATTCTAGCTCCAAAGAATCCACCTGATACCATTATTTTTGTCGGATTAAATTCAATTAATCCCATAGGGGTTAATAATGAATAATTTGTCCAAATTATGCATAGCAATATCCAAGGGATTAAAGCAAGTACAACTTGTCTACATGATTCTGAAAATGCGTTATCTGATTCATCCTTAAGCCAAGATAGGTGTTCCTCTACTACCACTGGTATCGACCTGATTAGGAGTAAAGTTATCATTGCAGGCCAGCATCCCCATGTTGGTATTATGAATCCTAATGCAAACAATTCAGACCATTTTGCTCTAAATGGAGATTGGATACCCTTTGAATGGTCTTTACGATTAAGAATCATTTGCGTTAAACAAAATATCAATCCTACAATGATTATTCTGTCTAGCCAGGAATTTCCAATCGAATGTAATACGATCACCCATATGAGTGGGGCTGCAAACAATAACCATTTCCAATTCTTTTCTTTGAAATAAATACGATCTGCAATAAATGTGAAAATTAATACAAGTATTGTGGCAGATATGTAATTGTGAGTCATGAATTGGCTTACTACCTGTTGCCATAATTTATAGAAGAAGTCCATTTCAATTGCATCCTGAATTGACGTCCCTGTGATCCGTTTAGAGTAGTAGTTGAACATACTCCAAGAACTAATCATAATGATGGTTGTAAATGCCACTAGGCTGAATTTATCACTTTCAGGCTTACGGTTTTTCCAGAAATAAATCAGTAGTGCAACACCCATTACTAAAATCGTAGGTGCCAATCGACTATCTGGTTGCCAAATGACTACTGCCATCGCTAAATAAGGAGACCACCAAGGGAGTTTGAAGAGAATCGAATTTTTCTGTTTTTGTAAAAACACATTCCAAAATGCGATGCTGACTACAAATATTACGGAAAGAATACCGAATGATTTCCTCAACCATTTACCAGACCACATAGGTAGGTCTGAGTCATAGAACCAGACATAATGAGTCCAAACCATTACAGTATATCCTAAACATATAGCTACGAATGGAATTGTATTAGGTTTGACTAATTCTTTCCCCCTTCCAACGTAGAATACTAAACCCAAAATGAGGGCTAGGGGGACTATTGAAGAAATTAAATCGAGAACTTTAGCCGATTGTGTTGTGGAAGGTAGTGATTCCCAATCAATGACTTCCGAACTAACATCTTCAGCGTATGGGTAGCCATTTTCTTCGAGCCATTGTTGTCGCAAAACCTGGGCATCCCAATTCCATTGTTCGATTGTATTTTTTTCTGATAATGGTAAATTTAGTAGGTCAACTGGTATTCTAGAGTCTGCTGAAATTGGGAATGGGAGGTCTAGCAGTACCAGGGGTAGGGATGCAATGTCTCTTTGAACAATATCTTCAGTTGCACCGGATTTAATTCCTGCTCCATATAGCAGCATGTTAACATGCATAGCGGACTCTCCTGTACTGATGGCATGTCCACCTGATTGAGACATACCATGGTCTGCAGTAATCATCAGAGTCCAGTTTTCGGGTAAATTTTGTTTTATTTGTTCAAGTTGGTTATCCAAATGAAGCATTTTATTTTTATATTCAATACTATTTGTTCCAAAAATGTGCCCTACGTGATCAGTACCACCTAGGTGGGCGACCATAAGGTCGTGCGATTGTGTAATGAGCCATTTATTTACATTTGAAATAATCTCATCATCTGCCCCATATATGTCGCTGAATCCAGAATCAAATACAGTGTCATGGTCAAATCTGCTATCGGTGAATAGATTACTCCAAACATAGAATCCAGTGAAAGCAACACTCATGTTTTTTTCAAGAGCGTAATGAAAAGCATCATCCTTGCCTTCATATTGTATTTCCCAATTTCTCATGGCATCAATAGGTGATGCGTATATCCCAGTCGACATTTCTTTTGTACAGGGCCCAGTCAGAGTTATTTCACTTGTCGAAACATTTGCTTTAGCGCCAAAATCAGTCCAATTTGCTAGAGTTGGCATCAATTCAGGGTTGTCCATGACATATGCTGGCAGGCCATCTAGCACGATTAGTAATACTCCATCTGAAATCCTGTCATGAGATTCAGGAGGCTCTACTGAAACACCAGTTGGGTATTCTGGTCCTTCAAATATATTGATGCCAGTAAATACAATTGGAATCAATGAAGGTAACAAGATTGCCAACACTAAATGCTTCTTAGAAAAAATCAAACACTCGCCTCCCTAAACCCTCGTCTCTAGATTGCTCTCAAATATATATCGCCTACTAATACGACATGAGTTACTTAATGGAGCCAACGGAGGGACTCGAACCCCCGACCGTCGGATTACAAATCCGAAGCACTACCAGCTATGCTACGTTGGCGTATACCGGCCGAGACACATTTGCTTCATGAATGCGTCGGCAGTACAATATCCTCTAACATGGTGCGAACTATATGGCTGGAGAGCATGTGCTGAACGCTGCAGGCGCTGCAAAGCAAGGCAGTGACACCATCTTCAGTTGGTGGGCCAGATACCAAAATGCAAAGTCCGAAGGACGTGATGCTGTCAATGGAACAATCGGGGCTTTGCTTGAAGATGATGGCAACTTAGCGATTAACAAAGTGGTGGATGCTGCAGTTAGGGCAGCACCAGAATTAGAGATATCCGCTTACGCTCCTCTTGCAGGCCTTCCTGCTTTCCTAGATTTGTCAAAAACTCTAGCCCTCGGTGATGCGAGAACATCATTCGAAGAATTAGGATTCCACTTAACCTCAACAGCAACTCCAGGTGGTAGTGGAGCCCTTTTCTTGGCAGCCAACAATTTGTTAGAACGTGGTCAAACCGCTCTTTTACGAGATAGGCATTGGGGGCCATTCTATGGTTTCCTCCAGAACAATGGGCTCGATTTTACCACCTGGCCATTACTACCTCCTAACGGACACGACTTACATCCATATTTCGCAGACAAAGAGTTCGAAGAGAGTCTTGAAAATTTATGTTCAAGTCAAGACAAAATAATGGTTTGGCTAAACGACCCCGCACATAACCCAACAGGACTTTCAATCGGGGAAGAAGGTCGTGCTGCTTGTTTATCGACGTTTGTTGCATCTGCCTTGAAAAACGAAAGTATAGGTCATACTTTACTGATTGATTCTGCATACTCTTTGTACGCGGAACAACCCCATGCTTGGGCCGAAACCATTCTTGATGCGGTAGAGTCAGGAATGCTATGGCCAGAAAATCTGCTAATCTGTTTTGCAATCTCACTATCAAAGTCTCATACTATTTATGGATTAAGAACAGGGGCACTGGTCAGTATTCATCCAGAGAAAGAAGTTATCGATCGAATTAGCACAGTGATGAGCGTTACAGGGCGGCAAACTTGGAGCGCTGCACCAAGAATAGCACAATATTGTGTAAGTGAAATGCACTCTTCTGAAGAAGGGGGTAGTGCGTGGGGCATCGAGAGAGACCGATTGAAACAACTTCTCGACGACAGAAGAACTAATTTGAAGTCAGAATGCCAAAAGCTTGGAGTTCCTATTAACCCAACAATGGATGGCTTCTTTGCTTGGATTGAAACAGATGACCCACTAACCATTGCGGAGTCGTGCGCTGAAATGGACGTATATCTAGTGCCGCTCACAGGCGGTGTGAGAATTGGTCTGTGTGCACTTTCATCTAAGGATATGAAGAAAGTTGCAGAGGCTTTGGCAAATGCATTCGGGTTGATTGAATGAAGAATAAGCGGGAAAACTTCCTGATTTCAGGCATTGTATTAATCGTTCTAGGTGCAATGATGTCATTGGCTGTCAACATCATGGTGGGCGGAATAATGGGATTAAGTGGTATAATTTGTTTTATCATCGGTATGTCTGTTCCAACAGATATGAGGCTAAGTCCTGAAGCGGTGGCTGGGTGGAAACCATCGATGGAACTTCTTCCAGATGCAGGCCGGTTCATGTATCGTGTCGACGTCACTTTAGATAAGCCGATTAATTCAACTGTACTTTGTGGACCATGTGGTAATTTAGAATCTTTAGATGGGCCTAAGCCATCAGAATATACCTGTCCCGCTTGTAGTAGACAACTATGGTCTTTGGAAGAAGAGTAGTTGTGTGCTTTATCATAACGCAAGCCTCATCACGGTAGGTCTACTCGCAAGCAACATGACAGCAACTCGTTTGGATGGTAAGGCTTGTGCTGCTGATTTAGAAGAGAAACTAAAATTACGAATATCAAATTGTGATGTTCAACCACATCTGGCGGTAATTATCGTTGGTGATGACCCTGCATCCCATGTTTATGTACGTAACAAAATTCGTTCTTGTGAAAGGTTAGGAATAAAATCGACACATGTCGAATTAACCGCTGATGCTTCCGAGGATGAAGTAATCAAAACAATACACTCGCTGAATGCAGATGACAGTTTGCATGGAATACTCATCCAATCACCTTTACCTTCACACATGGATGAAGGTTCACTGACCGATTTAATCGACCCAAGAAAAGACGTGGATGGCTTTCATCCAGTCAATTTAGGAAGAATCGTTCAAGGTCGCCTTGATGGTATGATTCCATGTACTCCTGCTGGAGTGATGGAGATGCTTAGGTGGGCAGAGGTTGAAATGTCAGGGAAAAAGGCTGTAGTTATCGGTCGTTCATTCAATGTAGGAATGCCACAAGCCCTCCTATTGGCTGCTAAAGGAGCGGATGCTACAGTTACAATAGTTCACTCTAGAACAAAGGATGCAAAGGCTGAATGTTTGGCAGCGGATATTGTTATAGCGGCGGTTGGTAGACCTGAAATGGTAATGTCAGATTGGATTAAACCAGGCGCGATAGTCGTTGATGTTGGAATTAATAGAATTGACGATTCCAGTCGCGAGCGAGGATGGCGATTAGCAGGTGATGTTCATCCAGATGTAGGAGATGTGGCTTCACTTATGTCACCGGTTCCTGGTGGGGTTGGACCAATGACTGTTGCTATGTTAATGGCAAATACGGTTACAGCCGCAGAAAGCCAACATTCTTGAGTTCGGCTCTCTAGTCGGTACACATGGACCCAAGGCACCCTAAGCTCGTCTTCGCAGCGAATACGGTTGCGTTAGTCCTTACCATCGGCTTATTAGTTTCAGCATTCTTGCCAATTGGTACACCGCGCGGATGGGGTCAACCTGAAACGATTCTAACTATTCTTACAGTTGCATGCTTTGCTATCTCTTGGTGGGCGAAAAAGGAACATGATATTCCTGTAGTGCATATGCACGGTGGTTCATTTGATCAATACGAGGCAATGGAAGATTTGCCAACGATGGTTAGTTTGGATAACGCTAACGATTTAGTAAATCCAAATACGGCCGCAGTAATAGCATCGATTATTGGCACTGAATCGACTCAACAAGTTTCAGCAGTTGCAAATGCAATAGATACTCTTTCGAGTGGCGAGATTGGGGAAAGTGCTGCTGCGGCCATTGCTCACAACGATGTTGATCATGCAAAAGTGCATCTCGAAACCGCAGATTCAAGGGTTTTCCAAACCACTGGAATAGTTTCGGTTCCATTGCCTTCAATGCCAGCACTAGAACTACCCGATTTACCGGCAGTTGCAGATTTACCCGAAATGCCAGACCTTGATGATTTGTTAAATGAAGATGAAAATCAATCGGCTCCTCCTCCTCTCGACTTACCCGAACTACCTGATTTCTGAGTGATTTAGATGTGGACTGAATGTGTAGATTTACATAGCCACTCATGGCATAGCGATGGCCTTTGGTCTCCTAGTGAGATGGCGAAAAGAGCGTTTGATTCAGGTGTTCGGGTTTGGTCTTTAACAGACCATGACACCAATACTGGTTGGCCTGAAGCATCCGAAGCCTGTGAAGAACTTGGAATGAAATTTATTCCTGGTGTTGAAATTACTTGTGAAGTAGAGATGAAAAGTGAAACTCGTAATCCCACATCTTGGCATTTGTTAGCATACTTTCCAGACGGTGCCTCTGAAGAGTTCTCAAATTGGCTAACCGACCTAAGTGAAGCAAGGGTTCCTAGAATGAAATTGATGTTGGCTGCTCTAAAGGAACACGGTCATGACATTTCGATTGAAGATGTGTCAAAACATGCTGAAGGTTCACTCGGAAGGCCTCACCTCGCTCGTGCAATGATTGAGAAAGGGATAGTTGAATCAGTCCAAGAAGCATTTGATGAATGGATTGGAGATTCAGGTCCTGCTTTTAGAGAGCGACCTTTACCCACTATTGCAGAAGCAGTATTGTCAGTCCAACAAGCAGGAGGAATCACATCATTAGCTCATCCCACATACTATGGAATAAATACAGAAGTACTCATTCCCGTATTGCTCAAATTGGGAGTTGATTGCATAGAAGCAATGCATAATTCTCATCCTGATTCATATCGCTTGGAATTGATGCAGCAAGGAATGCCTATCACGGTTGGTGGAGATTCACATGGGACGGAGAGGCGCCCCTCTCCTGGACGTATGGTTGTGCCAATTAAGCATCTACACCCTTGCTTCCACCCATGAATCCATCCCAGATTATGGCCGCCTCAAACAGTAAGATAATTGGTATTGATACTAAGAAAAGTGATAGAGGGTCTGGTGGTGAAAATGCCGCACCCAGAACAAATGTCGTAAACCATATGTGCCTTCTGTAAGATAGTAATGTTACTCTATCAATCGCTCCACTTTCTAAAGATAACAGTGTGATAAGTGGGGCTTGAAATCCGATTGCGCAGGCTAGGCAGAGGCTAACGATAAATCCAACAAAGGAAGATAACCGCCATTCGGTAGAAAGTCCAGCAGCCTGGGCGTCAGTAGCCAAATATTCCAGTAGCATTGGAGTAAGTAAATACCAAGAATATAGTAGGCCAGATATTGCTAGAATAGTTGCTGCTATGGTTGCTATGACAATCATTTTTGCCGGTTTTGGAGTTTTTGAAGCCACCCCACTTTTCCAAGCACCATCTATAATCAGAGCTAGAATTGCTAGGCCTGCACCGAGCCATGCTCCCACTCGAACCTGTATCATTATGAATTCAACCGGTGTTAGTACAATGATATTGACATCATCAGGCAGTATTCCTGCATTAAGTAGCCAATCCACAACTTCGTGTGCGATTGGAATTCCCAGTGTTAAACCGATTAAGAATAGTACAACAATCAACTTCATTCGGCTTCTAATATGAACTGAAATCTTGTCTAATAGATTCCTAATTTCAGGATCGATTAGAGGTAGTTCGCTCATCTATTCTTCCTCCCATAGATGGGATGGGGTAGAGTCGAGCAATGACCGTCCTGCTATTTTCAATCGAGCTAGGCGATACAATACAAAACCAGTCATCCACATGGATGGGAGAGACAAAGCGATTGCTT
>CASICT010000042.1 GCA_949373265.1 Candidatus Poseidoniaceae archaeon
CCAATTCGTAATACAGAAGAATGAGAATCTAGGGTCTGGTAAATCGATTTTACGTGATCTTTGGTAAGTGATAAATGCAAACATTCGCTTGAACAAACTCTTTGTCACCTCAGATTCAATACTGCCTGAATCCGAACCTCCACCTGTAGCTCCTGCAGAAATCGACATTGAATCTTCGCCAATTCCTAATTGGCTACCCGTGTCACAAATGATTGTATTATAGCCGAGCATAGCGCCCATAAAGGTTCTTTGAGTTCTGATTTCGTTTATGTTATCAAAAAGAATCCTTCTTCCATCTCCTGGAATAATCAAATGCTGGGTAAAAATAACTCGATGGTTAGTGATAGCATAATGGAAACTGCGTTGGTAGAATACGGTGAGTACTACGAATAGTACGGACCAAAATATTCCAAAAGTTAGGTAGTAGAACTCATCAAGCGGGATGAATCCACTCTCTATAACTCCCAACCTTTCAAGGATGTTATCAATGCTGAGAATCATCGGTGTAAATGTTACAACGAGTAAATACATTGTAGTCCATTTACCACTTGTTGCACCATTCAGCATTCTGTTAAGCCATGTAATCGCTAACATTACTACAACAAATCCAAAGTTCCCAACCTTGCCAAAAGAGATAATTCCATCAATGATACTCGACATTGTAGTTCCATCATCCCAATCCATCTCAAACATCCAATGTGCGAACAGTATGAGCAATGCAACACCGTACATTGGTGTAAATGCGAATATAGATGGCTTGATATCTTGAAGAATATCTTCGTCTGAAGTTAGGCGGAACTTATCTCTTAGAGACGCACTGGTATCCTTTTTATCTTCTTTAGGAACTTCCTCAGTAGTTGGAGTTTCGGTTGTTTCTTCTTCGGCAGATGATACTTCCTCGTCGGACATAATTACCTCTTCCCATTTCCTAACAAAACATAGTCGATGATGAACCTTGCGGCGGATTTTTCAATGAAGTAGCCCCCATGAATGTTCAGCATTACCGCGAATAGTATCCCAATCACTTCGTTTTCTTTTCCCAATTTCATCATCAATCTCTAATTTTATGACATCTAAGGGATATTCATTGTAAGTAAGATGTGACCTGATTCCACCGCGAGTAGGTTGGTCAAATGTCCAATGCGCCCGAGTCACAGCTCTCGCTTCGATTCTAATGTCGGTAACACCATTCCACATGTGGACATGGAATGTTGGTAATCCGTCACTATTGCAGGTTCGCTCTACACGAACTTCGCTAAATTTCTCACTTCTCTGACGCTTAGCATCATGAAATAGTCCACCCATCGATAGTGGAGCATGGGCTATATCTCTATTTTTCCAAGGGCGAGAATCTTTAGCGGTTATCGTGGGTGAAATATGAGGCAAAAACCAATCGATATATGAGCCATCATCAAGATGCAACATTCCCCAATACCAAGGCGGAGATGGGGCCTGAACGCACACTTTCTGGAAGTATGCAGTTCCATTAGCCTCTTTTCCATCGATGGTTCCGCTGCACAATGCGCCGTGTAGTCTCGAGATACCATAGCCCATTCCCATGCCATACTCCGCCTGGGCTACTTTCAGACTGGACATCGCATTATTCCACGGCTTCATTTCTAAATCAAAATCACCATGCTCAGTATCTAATCGCAACCAGAATTTACCTTCATCAGGATTCAATCCCATCGAATATTCCCGCTCCGTGTGTGAGGCCACAACTCCTCCTTTGCTATGGGGCCATTGCGGGTGATCTTCGGCTAAGACAATAATTCTACATTCTTCAAGGATTAATGGTTCTATCAATTTCTTACCATCATACCACCATGCAGCAACCATGCCATCCATTCCGATAGCTCCATCATCATCAAATCCGGGCCTACCAACTGGTTTCCACGGAAATCCATTTACTTCCACTAGGGGGTTATCTTTTGTTGACCACAGCACCATGAGTTGCTTACCGGCTGGATTGCCATCTTCATCATCAAGCATTACTAGCCACCACCACCAATCCCATGTCAAATGATGAACTGGTGGGATGTTTTGTAATTTCCACAGGCTTGACAAGTCGCCTTCAAACCGATCTCCTTGTGTCATTAATCCACTTCCTTGCCTTTGAAAATAGTTTGACCGATAAACCACGACATTACTCCTTGGAATAGTAAGACTACAGTTGCGATTACGAACGCAATCCACTCACTAACTCCTAGGCCACTATTGCCACTGAATGCCTGAAGAGGTTCTGCGCCTGGAAGTGCGGCGTATTGGCTTTCTCCCAGCCAATTCTCTTCTCCTTGTCCACCGCCCCATAATCCCGATTCAATTAGTTGCCAATTATCAGGCCAGCAAATAGCGGCTCCCGAATCAACGAGAATCATCCCCCAGCCGATTACGGAGATGTAACGGATTGGAGAATCTCCGCCGCCAATAAGCGATACGAAAGCCATTCCTAATTCCCACGAAGCGAAAATAATAGCAAGAATAACTCCATTTTTCCAGATAATACCAAATCCGCAAAATATGGTGCCATATACCAATGAAACCATCATCGCAGACCATGCAATCGACATCCAAACTCCAATGTCAGACCATCTGTAAAATCCATCACCTGGCCCCGTAAAGCCCGTGATAAGAGCGAGTATGAAACAGAGGCTGAGAATAAATGGCCAGGTAATTCCTAAGTATCCAAGCATTCGATAAAGTAGAACTTCACCTCTGGCTATTGGCTTGGCAAGCATGTAGTGAATTGTTCCCTCAGTCATTTCTTCTCTGATTAAACCAGTCGCTAAAAATAATGGCAGGAATATCCCTAGGAGATAAACTATGCCGAATTTACCGATTCCTAGTATGAATGCTCTGTGGCCTGCTTCTTTCCCGTATTTGTCTTCGTCAGGGTCTTCGTCCACATTGTTATCCGCTTCAACATCTACGGTTCCATTTAACAAATCAATCGTTACAATAATGTCGCAGTCAACGTTGTTGTTATTGCCGTCACGTTGGCTACTTGTATCTTGACTGAGACAGTCTCCATCATCATCTTTCCCAACATAGTTCTCACCATCTGCTAAATTGTCCCATTCAATATCGTCTTCATTTATCCATTTTTCTGGTGGGTCTGGTTCAACACCAATCGGGAATGATGCATCCGAATTTGGATTAGTACCCTCTAGCCTCTCTTGGCCATCAGGGTAGCCATCACCATCCGTGTCAAAGGAATCTCCATCGTTATCGATTGCTTCAATTTCAGTATTCATCGCTTCAATGTAGAATAATAACATCAGGAATACTGCACACACAGATGCCCCCATCACTACCCAAGTTGATATCCGAGTTCTATACTGTCGCATAGTGAATTCGGCAATAGCCGTAGATTTACGGTCCAACTTGGACCAGATAGTATCCATGCGACTACTCATATTGAGCCCCCTGTTAGATACATTAGAATGGATTGAAGATCATCATCTGGATTATCAATTCCTGTGACGCTGAGTTCACTATCGACAATGATTTGAGGAAGTTTTTCGTGTACTTGACCAAGATGTTTAGTTTCAATTAGAAGTTTTCCGGGATTTGCAAATGAAATTCCAGTTACTTCATTAAGTCCAATAATACTCTTCGCCAATTCTCTAGGGTCATTACAGTCTAGTACGATTTTGTGAGGGTGTTTGTCCAGCATTTCTCTGATTGCATGTGAGTTTCCTAAAGCAAGGACTCGGCCGCGATGTAAGATTACAATTTGTTCAGTAATACGTTCTATTTCATGCAATATATGACTTGAAACCAATACAGTCCTACCCATTGCTCCCAATTGCTTAATCACATTCATGATCGTTGTGCGGGCAAGTGGGTCGCATCCTTGAAGTGGCTCATCTAGAATAATCAATTCAGGGTCATTTACCAATGCATGAGCGATCTTAACTCTCTGCCTCATACCTTTGGAGAATTGTCCTACCCGCTTGTGCATAACTTCCTCTAAAGAAACGAATTCCAAGACCCTTGTTGCTTCTCTACTAGCCTCATCTCTAGTCATTCCGTGCAAACGAGCGAATGTTGTAATGAAGTCAAAAGCAGTCATCCAGTCATACATTTTTTCATGCTCAGGCACGAAACCAACCCGTGAATAAGGTGCTGGGTTTTTCCAGGGGTCTGTTCCAAATAATCTGACTGCACCGGAACTTGGTTTGATTTTACCCATCATCAATTTGAATAATGTTGATTTCCCAGCACCATTCATTCCTAGAATACCGGTTACTCCTCCTGATATTCCAATGGAAATCCCTCCTAGTGCATTGATTCTTCCATAAGTCTTTGACACCCTGTCAAACATTACAACTGGAGTATTATTGTCGGGTTGCCATTGTTGGGTTTCGGCTTTACCATGTTGTGTCATGTCAGGCATCATTCTCTAGTCACCTCCAGAGATGATACGCGATTTGCCAGCAAATATAGGGACAGTCCATTGATTACAATTACTGAAATCAGACTCCATACCCATGGATGGTCATATGTCATTTCGGTTCCAATCATCGCTTGGCATACATGTGCTACTGCATCATATGGTGAGATGACATAGAGCACTGATTTGTCAAATATCCCATCGATGATAGCAGCCATTGAACGTGTTCCCATCAATATTGCAATCAATCCTATCGCTGGGAAAAAGCGGCCCCTGGAAACACTTGAAAGCGCTAATCCGATTGAAGTATAGGTTATCGAAAGAAGTATTCCGCACAAAAATGCGGCAATAAACATTGGAAATGTATCGATAATCCAAGACCATCCTTTACCCATTACCAATATGTCTACGAAATAGTAAACAGCTAGTGTCCCATTGATTATGAATAGTAAAATAAGAGCGACAGATAGGTATTTCATGGCAGCATAATCAAAGCGATTTATCGGTCTAGAGAAGTACATTGCACTAGTTCCATGAGACCTATCTTCAGAAATCATTCCACCTACAAGTAAAGCGGCTACTATTGGGTAATAGAGAATATTACGTGGGAAGAAACCCATCACATGACCATACATATTGTCGCGATTTACTCCCCATATGTCGTATAGAGTGGTGTCGCCAATCATGCCAAATAACAATGCCATCGCAACATCTGTCAACGATGCAATGATAACAAAAAATATGAATAATTTTGTCGGTATATTCCACGGCCTGTGACCTTTCTTGAAAATGCCTAATACGTGGTGGCGCAAGATTGCCCAGTTCCTCATCCACCTGGGGTTTAGTGTGCCTTCCCATGGTTTGTATATTTGTTCGAATACTTGGCCCTCTTGTGATGAAGAAACCTGGGCATTACTTTCAGCATCACCGTCGCCAGCAGACCACGCTGCTTGCATCTTTGTTTGACCAGTTACTGGTGTCTCAGCACCAAATGTACTCTCTTTTGACTGGACGGGTTCAAATGGATTCTCCTCCGAATTATTTTCCATCATGAGACACCACCTAGCAAATCTTCGCTACTCTTGACATCGTGGCCTAGTCTTTCCATTATTACCAAAAATAAGTCTTCTAAACTGGCTTCATGGTCATGCATTCTCCTAACCTGAGAGCCTACTTTTGCAGCTGTCTGTAAAATTTGGTTGTAAGTCTCCTCACCGGAATGCCCCACTCTCATGATTCGGCCTTCACGCCTAACTTTCATGCCACCATCAGTAAGCGCTTCTTCCATTTTGCTAGCAGCGCCCCAGACATGGATCTCAACTTCTTTATCTATTGCCTTTAAGTCGTCAATTTTACCCTGGGCCGCTAGTTTTCCTTTGTGTAAAAGGACAATATTATCGCACACCCTTTCTACGTCATCCATCAGATGAGATGCCATCAATACGGAGCGGTTACCGCTCTTAACCGTAGTTTCCAATGTTTCTAGCATGAAGTTTCTAGCCAGAGCGTCAAGTCCATTGCTTGGTTCATCAGCAATTATGAGTGCGGGGTCGTGAATTAATGCGCATGCAAGTTTAGTCGCTTGCTTCATCCCTGTTGAAAAAGTAGAAACCTTACGATACCTTTGTTCTCCAAGTCCAACATATTCCAGAGATTGGTGTGCTCTTTGAAGGGCTACGTTCGGGTTCATGCCAATCAATTCACCACTGTATCGGACTTGATGGATAGCCTCCATTCCGGGATTAAGTGCCTCGTATTCGGGCATATACCCGATGCGTTGTCGGATTTGGTCTCCCTGGGTTCTAATATCGAATCCAAGGACCTTACCTTCACCCGAGGTTAACTGGATTAAACCAAGCATTGTTTTGAGGAAAGTAGACTTGCCTGCCCCATTTGGCCCGAGTAATCCGGTTGCTCCTTGTTCAATCTTGATGTCGAGAGAATCTAGTGCGACATGCGGGCCATATGATTTGGTTAGAGCTGTCGATTCAATAATCAAGTCTCTTACCATATTGGGGCTACATCGAGATGGGCCCTTGAATATGCCCCTATTAGGGGCAGCCTTCTCTCACTTTTACAGCTATACCTTTTGTGAAGGATTCCATCTCAGAAGAAGTTGCTTGTGAGCGACCAATTGCCAGTAGTTTTCCCACTGAATTTACAATGAGAACCGACTCGCCAGGTCTGGTCCAAGAGTCACATCCTAAGACAAATCCGTGCATCACATTCCGCCCCTCTTTGACAAATGGTTCAGCATCATCATCAACAACAACCCAAGCAGGACCTTTACCAGGGTGCAGAGATAAATCAGATGAGTCGAATCCTTCAGGAGTCTTAGTTTTGCGAAGCGCATGAAGTTTGAGCGCTCCATCCACTGTCAATGACATCCCACCTTCTGCCAATCTTGGGGAGAATAGATGCAATCCCTTTGCGTCTATTACATTCCTGATTCGACTAGTTCGACTCATCACAAATGTAGCACCTTCACACAAATCGACAGCATCCTTCAGTTCGACATTACAAAGAACACACAACTTGTCCACAATCTGAGCCCTCTTTTTGACATCTGTATCACGGTCTACTGGTTCAATTCCAAGTGCCTCAAAGGTCCGGATGTGTAATTCCTCAGTATCTGAAATATCGATAGGAATTAATTTCCTATCATGAATTCCAAGTCTTTCTAATTCCCTTTGAATCCAAGAGTAATCCGGACTACGATTCCACAACCAATCTGGGCCTTCAATATGCGCCCAAGGGTTGAGATCTTCCAAGCCCCAAGGGACTAATCCGAGAGGGGTTAGAACAAATATTTCAAAATCTGTTGTGCAAAGACGGTCGACTAATTCGCCAACTCTTTCTCTCCAAGGTGCGCTTGCGCCATGGAATACAATTACATCGCCCGATTTGCGTGACCGCCACCTTGAGAATAATCTTCTTCTAGCCATTTCAATATGCGGTCTTTGATGAGTATCTGTGCCACCCCATGATTCGCCTCCATTTCTAGGCGTAATTTGTGAGTTAACCAGCCAATCCCAATTTTCTTCCCATTTTCCAATTTCTTCACGGGTTTCTTTTGATGCCGATATTTCATCTAGCATAATTGGGTCCATTGGCGAGTGTGCTGGGTTTGTAACCAGCCATAAAAACGCTTCACGTAAAGCAGGGTGCTCATGGCTTCGTCTTTCTGCCAGTCGCCAAATAGTGCCATTTCTAATCGCTTGCCGGCACCTCGACATTTCTTGAAGTGTTACTTCAAGGTTAAATTTCGAGAGTAAAACCGTACGTTCTTGTTTTTTCATTTTTCGTACTTCAGCCGGAGATATGTTTGAAATAGCCGGCATAATAATCGGCCATTCTTCGATTTCAGAAATTCTCTCAGTACCCCATGGGGTCAACAGGCGACCATCGCGTGCAAACAAAACATAAGCCGCAGAATCGAATAGGTCAGCACCCATTGCAACCAGCATAGGGAATAGCATAGGATGGCCACATCCAAACATGTGAACTGGTTTATTTGGTGAAAGGTTAGATTTGCTGGCAAGCATTATTTTTGCTAAGTCACGATATTTTTGTTGTTCCATTATTGGTACAATTCCACCTATTGGATGTACTGCGAAATCAAGTTCACTCATTCCTTTAGCACTCTTTATCCGAAGTTTGGGAAATAGTCCTCCTTGGATTGGACCGTTCAACATGACTCCGTTAGCAGTTTCAAGTGATACACTTGCTCGTTTGATGGTCTCATCAACGGCTTTCTCGACCTGGGAATAGGTCATGTCTGGCGTTGTAAACACATCAAGCATTGTTGCTATGTCCACTCCTATGTCTTTTTGAAATTGTACAATTTCTTCAACTCCAACTTCAACATCCCCATAGATGTATGATTGAAATGTCCCCGAATCTGTCATTATGACTCCAGGGTAATCAATTAGGGAATGTACTCCCTCTGCTAGTGCTTTTTCCTTTAGATTTTCATGTTTCCAAATTACATATGAGTTTGTAATAAGGGCTTGAATACCGTACTTATCCCACATTTCTCTTGGTTCAATAGTACGAATATTTGGGTTGATTACAGGTAGGAGGCAAGGCGTTTCTAAAATGCCGTGGGCTGTGTGTAATTTTCCTAGTCTTGCTTGCCCATCTCGGCTAATAATTTGGAAGCGTCCCTCGTCCTTTTCACGACATTTTGAGGGGTCATCGCGTCGACCTTCTTGCCACTTCATGTTTGCCCGTCATACCCTTTGGGCATCAACCTTCTTGTTCTCAAACAATGATTAAACGAAATCTACCATTCCGTGACTTAGAATGAACTCTCTTCCAAGATCATCAAATGTATCGAGTAAACTTGAACAGAAACTAATTTTCGAAACCTCGGGGTCAGCCTCTAAATCATCTTTCACTCCTTGCAAAGTGCCGGGGGCAGCTCCACAAGATAGGCAAGCGCCAGTCAAATCCAATACTAGAGACAATTGGTTTTCAATGACCTCTTTACTAGTTACCGAAATGCCACCTCCGTGCCCATCTAAGGCTGCTCGAACGGGGCCTAGTCTGGCTAAAAGTGCAGGAACTAAATCTTCAATTCCATGTAATGAAGTTTTTCGTAATTTTTCATCAAGTACAGGGTCTGATTTTTCTGCAATTCTGCTTTTTGCTTCGATGTCCATAGCAGCAGCAGCCTCTTGACGATACTGCTCAATTAGGTCATCATCCATAATCTCGCGTCCGGCTTAGTCTTGATGAACCCTCGCTTTGAGACCTATGACATTGTACAGTGATTGATAAAGGGGCGACTGTAGGGGTAGACATGGGAGACGAAATACTCAGTATCGATAGTCTCCACGTTAGTGTAGATGGAACTGAGATTATCAAAGGTTTATCCTTGGATATCAATCTTGGTGAAATCCATGCTATAATGGGGCGGAATGGTTCAGGCAAATCAACCTTGGCTAACACCATAATGGGCCACCCTGCTTATGAAATAACTTCAGGTTCAATTCGTTTCAAAGGGACAGACCTCAATGAGATGGAAGTGTTTGAAAGAGCTAGAGCGGGAATGTTTCTTTCATTCCAGTATCCTGCTTCAATCCCAGGTGTACAAGTAGGAACTTTTCTCCGCAAATCAGTAAGTTCTGTTAGAGGCGATGATGCCCCTAGTGCAAGAGAATTTAGAAAGGAATTAAAATCTCACATGGAAGCATTAGAAATGGATAAATCATTTCTCTCACGTTACGTCAATGATGGATTCAGTGGTGGCGAGAAAAAGCGCCTTGAGATTCTTCAGATGCTTTTGTTAAATCCTTCTTTAGCCCTATTGGATGAAACAGACTCTGGACTCGATATCGATGCTCTTAGAGTCGTTGCTGATGGAATAAACAGTGTTGTTCCTCGGGCTGGTTGTTTATTGATTACTCACTACCAGCGATTGCTGGAGCACGTTAAACCAGATTTCGTTCATGTAATGATCGATGGTCGAATTGTTAGAACCGGAAATGCAGAATTAGCCGGTGAATTAGAAGCCAAGGGATACGATTGGCTAGAAGCATAAGGAGGAGATTATTTGTCAGGAGAAGCCGCTCGAGATGCAGTAGGAGATTATCGCTATGGATTTCATGATCCAGAGAATTCCACAATCCGCTTTGATGAAGGACTTTCTGAACAAGTAGTCATCGATATTTCTGAACTCAAAAACGAACCTCAATGGATGACAGATGTTCGTGTCAAAGCTTATCGCCGGTTCATCGAAATGCCAATGCCGACCTGGGGCAACTGTGACTTAATCGACCAGATTGATTTCGAAGCAGTTACCTATTTCCTTCGCTCATCTAAAGGGACTGAAACCGATTGGGATGATGTCCCAGAGGATATCAAGAACACATTCGAGAGGCTAGGGATTCCTGAAGCCGAACAAAAGTGGTTAGGCGGCGTAACAGCACAATACGAATCTGAGGCTGTTTATCATTCGATTAGAGAAGACCTTGAAGAGCAAGGAGTCATCTTCCTTGACATGGACTCTGGACTGAAACAATACCCAGAAATTGTCAAGAAATACTTCGCAACAGTTGTTCCTGCGAGCGATAACAAGTTCTCAGCACTAAATACAGCGGTATGGTCTGGTGGCTCGTTCATTTACGTACCAAAAGGCATCCACGTTGCAATGCCAGTTCAAGCATATTTCCGTATCAATGCAAAAAATATGGGGCAATTCGAACGTACTCTAATCATCGCTGATGAAGGTTCATCAATCAATTATGTCGAAGGTTGTACTGCTCCTACTTATTCTACAGACTCTCTACATTCTGCAGTCGTAGAATTAATCGCAATGAAAGGAGCAAAAATCAGGTATTCAACTATTCAAAATTGGTCTTCCAATGTTTACAACCTTGTAACAAAGCGAGGTGTTGCTCATTCAGATGCGACAATCGAATGGGTGGATGGCAACATCGGCTCAAAGTTGACCATGAAGTACCCATCCGTTCTCCTCAAAGGAGAAGGTGCTCATGCTGAAGTAATTTCAGTGGCATATGCGGGAACCGGACAACACCAAGATACCGGTGCTAAAGTGTATCACTTAGCACCAAATACCACTTCCAATATTTTGTCTAAATCGATTTCTAAGGATGGTGGACGTTCATCATACCGTGGAATGATACAAGTTGCTCCAAAAGCTCATGGTTGCCGTTCAAAAATAGTATGCGATGCTATCATTTTAGATGGTGAAAGTCAATCCGACACCTATCCAACTATGGAAATCGGCAATTCTAGCGCAGATCTCGAGCATGAAGCGAGTGTTTCCAAAGTTAGTAATGACCAGTTGTTCTACCTAATGTCTCGTGGACATAGTGAGGAAGAAGCAATGGGATTGATAGTGAATGGTTTCTTTGAACCCTTTACCCGTGAATTACCTATGGAATATGCAGTTGAACTCAACCGCCTCCTTGAATTAGAAATGGAGGGCGCTATCGGATGATGCAATATCCGAAAATCGCCATTCCACTACGTTCAGTACATCTTTGGCGCTATACCCCATGGAAACGTATTCATCCAACAAAGGTTGAAGAAATGCCATCTGCTGATGTCATAAAATTTTCAGCAGGTAATGATTCCGGGGTAGAGGATAGCGATGAGATTGCTCGCTCGTTCATTCACTCAATTTCTAAGGTTTGCAAATCAATCACATTAAAAGACGAGCAACTAGAACTAGATTTACGATGTTCTGGACACATTTGTGCAGGTGAACTCTTACTAAAATCATCAGGAGATTCAAGTCTAATAATTCGAATCTCTGGTGATGCTGGTTGGACTGGGATTAGAGTTTTGGGCGAAGTGACTGGCAATCTTTCGGTTGCTGTAATAAATGATTTATCTGGTGATGGTCACCTGCTTCGTTGTGAAGATTGGTCAGTTGGAAGAGATTCAACTCTAGAGTTTGCAACACTTTCCACTGGTGGTTTCCTCAACAAGTCAGATATCCGTGTCATCTTAACTCATACAGGGGCAAATGTCCGCGGTGGGGTTGCATCAAATGGTTATGGAAGCCGACATGATGATCATCATTTCGAGATTGAGCATTTGGTAGGTCATACTACCTCTTCACTCGTGATGCATGCGTCTTGTGATGGCGCATCTCATTCAGTAGGAACCGGACTCTTATCCATATGTGAAGGTGCCAATGGCAGTGATGCAGGGCAAGTGTTTCGAAATTTATTACTTTCAGAAAAAGCACGAGCCGAGGCTATTCCTGAACTTGAAGTATTAGCCGACGATGTCAAAGCGGCACACGGTGCTGCAAGCGCTCCTGTCGATATTAATCAAATACATTATCTAGCATCAAGAGGCCTAAGTTTATAGTGAGGCAACTTCACTGATTGTTGAGGGATTCCTAATGGATGCATTCAGAGATGTCAAAAATAAAGAGGTTTTAACAACTCTTAGAACTAGATTACTGGTACATCTTGAATGTCTGATAAATGGGTGATTCGATGAAGCAGGATTTTCCCATTTTGTCACGCAAAGTGAATGGCAAAACACTAGTCTATCTCGATAATGCGGCTACTACACAAAAACCGAAATGTGTAATTGACGCAATGTCAGAATTTTATTCCTTGTCGAATGCTAATGTCCATCGTGCAGTCCACACCTTAGCAGGTGAGGCGACCGAAGGTTACGAGGAATGTAGAGTCCTGCTAAAACAACGATACAATGCTAGTCGTGTAGTAATCACAAGTGGTACAACTGAAGCGATCAATCTAGTTGCTCGTTCCTGGGGTGAATTTAATTTACATTCAGGTGATGTAGTTGTTCTAACTGAAATGGAACACCACAGCGATATTGTTCCTTGGCAAATGTTAGCGGAACGTAAAGCAATCGAGTTACGTTATGTTCCTGTATTTGAGGGGAAATTGGATATGGATGCATTTAATGTTGCATTAGATGGTGCAAAATTGGTCTGTGTCGTTCACACATCAAATGTTCTCGGAATCAGAAACCCGATAGAAGAAATAGTTTCATCTTCCAAAAAAGTAGGAGCTAAAGTTCTACTCGATGCAGCACAGGCTGTTCCTCATGAGATGATAGATTTCACCGAATTGGGGGCCGACTTCATGGCCTTCAGTGCCCACAAAATGTGTGGTCCAACCGGTATCGGTGCTTTGTTGATTAGTGAAGAGGCATTTACTGATATGAAACCATTTATGGGTGGCGGTGATATGATAGAAACAGTAACTCTTGAGGGTTCAACCTACCAATCAGATGAGCACAAATTCGAGGCAGGTACTCCTCGAATCGCTGAAGGAGTTGGTTGGGCTGCTGCACTTGAATGGATTTCAAATATAGATTTGGAAAGTCATCACAAGAGATTACTTTCTATTGCATCGGGTGTTAAAGATGAATTGATTGAGAAAGGCATGACTGTATATTCATCACTCGGTCCTAGGGACGCTGCTGTTATTTCATTCACACATCCTACAATACACCCTGAAGACTTTGCAAGACTACTCGATGCACAAGGTATTGCTGTTAGAACCGGACACCATTGCGCTCAACCATTGATGGAAAGACTGGGTGTTAGTGGTACGATTAGAGCGTCATTCTATCTGTACAATGATGCTTCTGACGCTGAATTGTTCCTTTCTGGAATAGACAGGGTTTTGGAGGCGATGTCGTGACTTGGCCGGCCTCAATCCAAGAGATAATCGATGAGTTTCAAGATATTGAAGAGCAGTTTGAGCGTCTTGAAGTCCTTATGGATTTTTCAGATGAGGTAGAAGAATTATCTGTCGAAGAATGGAATGAAATAAACCTTGTAAGAGGTTGTCAATCAATTGCGCATATCCAAGTTGAAATTGCGGATGGAACTGTTTGGATGAGAGCCGCTGCAGATGCGAAAATAGTGCAAGGGCTGCAGGGCATACTTTCTATTGCAGTAAATGGCTCTACTCCCGACCAAGTACTTTCTCTAACGCCAAAGTTCGCTGAAGAAGCAGGTATTCTAAACAGCCTAACACCTTCTCGTTCTAATGGGTTTAGGACCATGTTTGATATGGTTCAAAATGAAGTAAGGGGGTTTATTGAATGAGTACAAAAGAAGAAGTAATGCAAGCACTAGATGAAGTTGAAGACCCTGAACTAAAGCTTTCAATTGTTGAATTGGGCCTTGTTTATGATGTTAGGTTTGAATTGAAAGAAGGTTTGCAGCATGCTGAAATCGATATGACTCTGACCAGCCCTGGCTGCCCTGCTGCTGCTGAAATTATGGCTGCAACGCATAGAGCAGCATTAAATGCAGTTGAAAGTGTTCACATCAATTTGGTTTGGTCTCCTCGCTGGGATCCGAAAGTCCATGCTAATGAAGATGCTAGAATGGACATGGGTATTTGGGATTAATCACAAATACACTTCTTTTCTGTGAATACAATTTCGTGGTACTAATCGCTTATTTCTGATATTGGCTAGAAGTTGCTTTCCTGAACCAGGTGGTGCACGACATGTGTCTGGTTGCATCTGCTTCTAATTGAGGAATAATCACTTTATTTGCGGCATCTTGCGATGGACGTAATTTGCTGTAAAGTGAATGTTGTCAAAATCAGGAAGTGGTTCAGGCATGATTACTCCTTTACAATCTGGTGTGCACCGAATCTCTGCCAGCAGGGTACATAACCTCGCTTTCGATTTGGAATCTTAACGCTTGACAATGATAGAAAGAATATCTCCATCTTTCAGCAGATGGTTTAGACCGACCCTTTGCCAATCGAATTTAGCAGAGGGTCCCTTAACTCGTGCGAATCTAAATTTCCTGACGAAGTCTCTGTGAAGATTGTTACATACATTCCTAACAGTGGAATCATCCTTGACAATTAGTGGATCAATCATGTCTGCTTCTTGGCCTTGTGGTTTGAGATAAATACTCATGAATCCTAAGTTGTCATAGATGAAGTCCTTCAAATCCTCTAATCCAGTACCCTTGAATGCTGAAATCCTCATAATTGGCCAATCCTGTGGTAGCGCTTTTTCGGCCGAAATGAGTTCTTCTTCAGATGCGATATCAATTTTATTTACAGCGACAACAGATTTCGAATAAACACGACTACCTGCTAAAGTGTCAACTAACATTTCAGGAGTGGTGTCTCTTCTTAGGGTTACAATCGCAGATGTGTATCCGAACGACCGAATAATCTCTCCCATTTCATCAGCAGTTAGGTGTGTTTGTTCTACTGTAGTTCGAACATCAATTCCACCTTTATCGACACGTTTGACGAATACAGGCGGTTTAGTTTGATTGAGCCTTATCCCTGCATTTTCTAATTCCCTATGTAATACTTTGAAATGGGCATCTTGGAATGGGTCCACAACGTAGAGTACCATGTCACATGAGCGTATAACCCCTAGAATCTCTTTACCACGTCCTTTTCCTTCTGCTGCACCTTTGATTAGACCGGGTAAATCCAGAATCTGTATCTTGGCACCGCGATGTTCCATTAATCCAGGAATACAAGTCAAAGTTGTGAATGCGAAATTACCTTCTTCTGATTTAGCATCAGTAACTTGGTTAATCAAAGTTGATTTACCTACTGATGGAAAACCGACTAAAGCTACAGATGCATCACCCGATTTCTTCACTTCGAAACCTTTAGCCGGACCAGCAGCTTTAGCAGATGCTGCAACTTTCTCTTCTTTCAACTTTAATTGAGCAATTTTGGCCTTCAATTTACCGATGTGGGCATTAGTTGCTTTGTTCTTCTGAGTCTTATTGATTTCTTCATAGAGGGCCTGAATTTGCTCTTTGATAGTAGCCATATCCAACCCTCCGGTTTGTGCCGGGCCGATGGGCAGTTTTGAATGCTGGCACACAATGAGATTGGACATGAAGAATGCAGAACTTGCGATTGAGTACTTTTTGGAATGAGACACTTGACGGTTCTGAATCATTTGATGTGTTAAAAGTGCATATGAATCGTACATACCAACTCCGATGGAATGATGTGTGACTTCATACACGCCCCGTATATGGGAATTGATATGCGCCTCCATCTGGTTGATGGTGCGGCGTTATTGAATCTACTAAAAATGGACTGGAGTGAACTGATTTCAAGCATTAATAATCTTTCATTGCGTAAATCACGGCCTAAGAAGGACAAGATGCTGAATCGAGATTTTGATATCGATTGTGAAGCCGAATTCTTGGATATCGCTGAGGACTTTGCGGGCACAGGTTCAGTTCGTGAAGTATTAGCGGCCAATTTTGCTCATGATGCATTACTAAAACTGGTTGAATGGGCTAGTGTTGGATATTGGGAGGCTTGGGAGGGTCGTTGTATCCTATACTTGGAAAATGCAATCGGAAGCGAATTACCAAATGTCGAAGATATGTATTCTGCTGAGATTTGGGATGAAGTTAGGGCTGCTTTATCTTCGATGAGTGAATCAGAATATTCGGAGAAAGTTTGTGCAGATTGGATGGAAAGAAGAAAGGAGTTAGGAGAAACTCTTGATGAAAAAAAAGATCCTCGTATTATTCCTACCTTTGAAGCCCATGACCGGAATTCTCGACTTCTCCATTATGCTGTAAATCAAACGCAGTTTGTTCAATTATTGGGCCGTGACCATCTGGAATCCAGACTTTGGGGACACGGCGATTGGAAACTTTCACACATTTTGGATTCGTGAGATTCAAAAATGAGTTATTGGTGGCATGTTCATGGACGAGGAAGATTTAGTCACTGAAGAGACGGAAACTGATGAGTCTTTAGTCGAAGAAATCGAGGAAGAAATCGATCCATTGACTGAAGCTTTGTCAAGAGCAGAGTCTGCTGAGAAAGAGATATCTTATCGTGACGCTGAAATTCAAAACGTTCGTAAGAAATTGATGTCAGAAAAAGCGGTTACAATACAATATGGCGGCATGGGAATGGCTCGGAAGATGATTAATATTCTAGCTGACATCGATCGTGCATTATCTGTAAATGAGGATGAAGGACTCAAACTCATCCGCTCAAAGATGTGGTCGGAGTTATCGGGTGATGGCGTTTCTCGTATCGATACAAAAGATGGGAAGTTTGACCCTAAGAAAATGGAAGCAATTACCACGCTACCTCCTTCAGACCAATTCCCTCCAAACTCAATAGTTGATGAGTTAGAGGCTGGCTATCTGTACAAAGAGCGAGTATTGATTCCAGCACGTGTAGTGGTTGCTTCAGACCAATAATCATCAACGATTTTGGTTTAGATTTACAACGCCAACTTCTAATCGCTCATAGGTCGGATGAACTTCTATCATCTGTACCGGAACAGCAAGATGTTCTGCTATTTCTTCAGCAGCCGATAATGGGAATTCAATTCTTCGAGTAGCCCCATCATATCGTATCCATCCATCATGCAATTCAAGAGTTGAAGCAAGTTCTTCAACATCTTCAGCAGCGTCTTCGAGTGAACAAGGAATTGCCCCGAACACGATAGTATCATCTTCAGTTAGAACTTCATATGGGCGTAAAGATGCTTCAGCCCTTCTGCGGAAACGGCTTCGTAGTTGCCCAGCATCCTTGTAAGACGAAGAACAGTATTTTAGATGGAAATCTAATTCCTTTGCAGCTTCTTTCAATTCTATTGCCATAGCCGCAGAACCTTCTGCAGCCGCTGTAATTCCGCCTGCTAAATTGAATCCTCTAACGTCCATGTTATCCTGATTACCCACTGTGATTTCCAATTCATTCAAATTCAGGAATTCAACAGGCGAGTCATGTAACTGCAGTAATAGAGCTTGCAACTTTTCTTTCTTATCAGGTTCAGCAGGTAATTCTATTCCGACACAAATCCCAGCCTCCGATGCAGCATTTACAGAATCACGATATCTGTCTAGTGTTAAATCGAGTAAATGGAATCTTATTTCATCAAGGCCCGCTTCACCAAGTTCTTTGGCTTGCTCAGGTTTTATTGGTATTGAGGTATAGCAGTGGATGTGATGCTCAACTCCAAAAGCCTCTTTCAAAGCGATTACTGCTTCAACCGTTTTGTCAAAATCCAACATAGGGTCGCCACCAGTGATGCCAGTTCCAGTGGCTCGCATTGCTTTGCCTTCTTCTATGACTTCATCAAAATTTGAACATCTTCTTTCATTTGCAAACATGTCGGGGGTCTCTCTACGATTATCGGATAGTGGGCAATAATCACAACCCCAATGGCATCGTCCAGTCACAAATAATACCAGTTTACTTCCACGTTGACACTGAATACAGCCCTCGGCTTCATCCGCCTCAGGGGTGGCAATTTCACTAGCCATCTGTAGTTGCACGTTTATTCGGTCCAACATCTATGGTTTGAACTCACTGGTCAATCGCTGGTCAATTCTTTGTACTTGCCGAATTGAGTAACCAGATATGAAACCGTAAGTCACCTGTCAGTTCAGGATGGAATGTCAATGCCATTTTATTACCTTCTAATACCCCCACCACTTCATCACCTAGCCAAGCTATTGGGTTGCTACATTCACCTGTAAATCTAGGTGCACGGATGAAGACACCTGGGAAGTCGGATTCGCCATCGATGTTCATTTTAATTTGAGATTGAAAACTTTCCCTTTGGCGGCCAAATGCATTACGTTCAATTTGGGTGTTGATCAGTTTTTGTTGTGAAAGCAAGATTGCTCCAGCACATGTTCCTAAAACCGGGATTCCTTCTTGTTGAAGGTAATTCCAAAGGCCAGCATACAGGTCTTCAGAACGGCTTGCTATTTTCATCGCAGTAGATTCTCCACCCGGTAATACTAGGGCGTCTATTCCTTCGATATCGCTTGACTTTCGTAATTGTCGGATATCAATTTCCAAATTCATACTTTGTGCAGCCTTCAGCAATGCCTGCATATGCTCATCACGAGCACCTTGTAACATCGCAAGCCCAATGGTCAGCACATTTGATGCTGTAAGGGTGCACTAATTCAGGACCACGGTTCAGAGTTCACTTATTGAACCGGGCGCGCATCGGCTTGAATATGGGTCATAGTGGTGATTGTTTCCTTGTGCCGGGGCCAGTTCGTATGAACCAAGCCTGTTTGGAGGCAATGGCTACTCCAACTATTACCGCTAGAGGTACTGAATTTCGTGACATAATGGCACGCCTAAACAGTGGCTTAAGATATGCCTTCAACCTCTCATCCTCTTCTGATAAAAGAAAAAATCACTCTTGGATTGGAGACGACGGATACAGAGTAATTGTTGTCTCCGGTTCAGGTACTGCTGCAATGGAGATGGTAATGGCAAACCGTTTCCGACCCAACGACAGAGTATTGGTTCCTACAAATGGGAAGTTTGGAGAAAGAGTTGCTGAAATGGGTTCTCGTTTTTGCAATGTTAAGCATTTGAAATATGAGTGGGGGAGATCATTTGACCTTGGAGAGATTGAAGAACAACTCGCCAGAGGTAATTGGGAAGCAGTTGCTATTTGTCACAATGAAACTTCAACTGGAATAACTCAAGATGCCGTTGAAATAGCCGAAATGTGCCAACGTCATGGAGTTGCATTTATTCTCGATGGAATTACCAGTGTTGGTGGGATGCCAGTTCACACAGAAGAATGGGGTGCTGAAGCAGTAGTGGTTGGTGCTCAAAAATGTACAGCAGGGCCTAGTGGCATTGCTGCGATTGCAATAAATCAGAACTTCATCGACCGATGTAAAGCCATTCGTAACCAAGATGACTCCAATCCAACATACTATCTTGATATTCTTCCAGCTCTGAAGAAAGGGGACGATGACCAGACTCCTTGGACTCCATCTATCAATCTTGCAATGGGTTGGGCTGCTGCTTTAGAGACTCTCAAAGAGGAAGGACTTGAAGAAAGATGTAATCGTTGTTCTAAAATGGCTAAAGGTGTAAGAAACTTGTTTGGTGATTTAGGCTTTGACTTGTTAGCAGATGAATTTTCACGTTCAGACACCGTAACTGCGATTATGTATCCCGAGGGAATCGATGACTCATGGCGTTCACGTTTGAAGGATGAGTATCATACACAAGTAATCGGTGCTCAAGACCATCTCAAAGGTAAGATGTTCAGGATTGGAAGCATGGGTGAGACCCCTATAACTGAAATGGTCGAGGGTTGCAAAAGAATGATTTCATGTTTCAGAGATTGTGGTCATGAGATTCCAGAAGTCGATGTTGAGTCATATTTCAAGTGATTAAAATGAATATTATTCTTGGTCGCTTCCAACCATTTCACAAGGGCCATGAATATTTGGTCAATGCAGCATTGGATTTAGGTCCTACAATTATAGCAATCGGTTCTAGCGATACTGAACCAAGCCCTGATAATCCTTGGGACGCATCTGAAAGACAATCGATGATACAAGCCTGGTTGGGGGATAGAGAGGCGGAAATCGTACTGATACCTGATATCAACGACCCTCCTAATTGGGTGAAACACGCCACCTCGTACCACGGAGAAGGGACACTTATCACAAGTGATTTAGCGACAAGTGAATTGTACCAAGATGCCGGTTTCCCCGTCGAGTGGGTCGATTTGACAAATCGTGAATCATACGAGGGATGGCGAGTTAGAGTAACTTTGAAAATGCTTTCAACCGTTTATGAAACGGATGCTCAACGAGAAGTTATGTTAGCATCAATTCCTCCAAAGGTCGTTGATTGGCTAATCGAAAACGATGCCTTACACCGATTGTATTCGATGTCTCTAGGCCTAGAACACGCCGGTTAATTCATGCTCAAGGCTTATCACTACGGTAGTATACGTAAGTGTGTGAACCTGCTCAAAAAAGTTGGAGTTATGGCCGCCGGTCTTGGAATAAGCGGCGCTATAGGTGCAATTTCAGGAGTACTTCTTCTCTATGTCCTTGTTGATGCTGCTATTGCAGGAGCCGATGATTCAATTTGGCTTTTCTTATGCGCAGCAGTAGGTCTTGTAGTGGGTGCAATCTGTTTCAAAATAGTGCTTTGGGCTGGTAGAGGAAACAAAGTTTTGCAGTAATTTGGAATTGATTTTTCAAAACGATTAACCCAAGAACTTGATAACTTGCCATGAGTAGCCGACATCATGGGTTTGAAGGAGCGGTTTGGTGTAGACCTCGCTGTTTTCAAGGAAACTACTACCTGGAAGGCTTTTGGTATTGGATTAGTAATGTTCTCATTGATAGGGTATGCAGGCCTTTCGATGTTTGATTTTGCTTCTTCTGGTTATGGAGTAGATAGAGATAACATTCGCCTAGCACCTGACTTTGAGGTTGAAACCGTCAACCGTTCTGTTGAAGAAAGTGGATATGTTGATGAGAATGGCTGGTTCAAATTATCTGACCATAGAGGCAAAGTAGTCGTGGTAGATTTCATGGCGATCGATTGTGCAAATTGTCACTTAGTGCAAGCCCATTTGGAAAACAAAGTTGACGAGTGGAGAGATTATGATGGAAAGTATGAAATCATCATCATATCAGTCGGCATGTGGTATTCAGTTGAAGACCTTGACATGTTGAACGATACATTTGGAGATCGTGATTCAGACTCACACATGCCATGGATTGTAGCAACTGGTCAAACAGATTCTGTACTCAAGTCAGATGTCATTCATTCTGGCCTAAATTCTTCTGAAGTTGATCTTGGTGACGGTACATACTGCATTGAGGCTCAAGTCAATAATTCAGAAAAAGAAGTATCTTGTTTCGACATTGGTCAAGGTTTGAAAGATAACGACGATTTAGATAAAGATGTGAATGGTATTGAAATTATTGTTCATGATAATACATCTGTAAACTTCACCATCAATACAGAACTTGAAGGTAATATCACTTGGGATATTGTTGAATTTACTCGTGGTGATATGGTAGAAGAATATCAGGCTCAAGCAATACCTGTTGCTTTAGTTATCGACCACGAAGGTTTCATTGTCGAAAAGGAGAACTCTGGAACACCAACTGGTGGTTGGGGTGAATTCGATTCAGTTGTCTTGTATGCTGCTGATGGTGAGGCAGAGGATTTACGGTTCTCATTAGCAGAAGTTGACCGCTCAGCGGGAGCCATATTTTCGATGGGCCTTCTTCTTGGAGTATTGGTTTACTTCTCACCTTGTGCTTTCCCAATCCTACCTGGATATATCTCATATTACATTGGTTTAGGCCAAAGGGAAGATGAATTAATCGAGGCAGGTAAACTTGATCGTAAAATGCCAGCACATTGGATATTAGGTGGGCTTGCTGCGATGGGTCAATTGACTTTCTTCGCAATAATCGGTGTAATTGTATTAGGCCTTGGAAGTATAATCAATCTCTCAGGAGTATTGCATTACTTTGCATTAGCCGTGGCGATTCTACTAGTTGTTTTGGGGGCTTTCATGCTGACGGGTGGAACTGCACATCTTCTTGGATTTGTACAGAAGTTGGTAGATAAATATTCGACAACTGAAATGGATGATCGTTTCACTCCAAAGAGAAATATGTACCTCTGGGGTATCGGTTATTCTGCAGCATCAATCGATTGTACAGCAGCAGCAGTTATTCCATTCATTGCATATCTAGCGGTAATTGGTGGTGTGGCGATGTGGACTGGCTTAACTGGATTAATGCTTTCAGTCAGTTTATTGATGATTGCAGTGACGACAGTTGTAGGGATGGGTCAACAACAATTCATCACAATCTTGAGACGTTCTACTGGACTCATCAAAGCAATTGGCGCTTGGATGATGATGATGGCAGGTACTGCTCTAATATTCTATCTAACTCAACCAGAATTAATTGCAGATTGGATGTCTTAATCACCGTCTTCACTTGGGGAATACATTGGACCATTCATCATTTTTCGATGCTTCCATAGCTGGAATACACATCCAATACCAACAAATTAGTCCAGTCACAATTCCTGTGATTAAGTCCCAGAAGAAATGTTGCTTTGTGGTCATCACTGAAATACAGAGGCCAATCCATGCAATCCAGGTAAATGCCTCTTTCCATCCGCTAATAATTCCCCATCTTCTAAGCAATAACACAATTGTGAGAGATTGAACCACATGCAGGCTAGGCCATGCATTGAATGGCATGTCCGTGTTGTGCATCATGTCTCCATACCAGAACCCCCAGAAACCTTCACCTGCTCTTACATCTGCTGGTATTTGGTCCCTGATGTATACTTCAGTAGGGAATATGATGAAAACCAAAAATACCGCCCAAGTCATTACAAATAATGACTGATGGAATGCGAACATTTCACGTATTCGGGAGTCATTCACTCTTCCAAACCATGCTGCTGCTGGATAATAGAGGTATAGTGAGAGATAGACGATGAATGTCCAACCGATGAACGGAATAGTTTCATCAATCTGTATGCCTGGGTCCATTACAGATCTGTCAAAGTAGCCTATGATTCGGTTGATAATCGAATAAGGTAAGGCCATTGCAAGTATTAGTGCAATAATCATATACCAAAATATTCCAATGCCATCGCGAGATTTCCAATGAAGACTCCAAAGCCTCCATGGTCGCTTGAACATGGCCTTGCGGAGAACTACTCACTATTCAGACAATCGGAGTGCCACAATTAGGGCAGGCTTTCCATCCGGGTAAAAGTGCAGTTCCACAAGAACAAGCCTTAGGTGAATTAGTTGCAGACAATCCACCTGAGCCGTCAACCGCTTTTTGCGCAGTTTGTTGTTTTAGAAACTCCTGCATTACCTCTGGAGTTAGTGCACCATTATCTGCTGCCATTTCCATCATTTTTGTTTGAAAGTCATTTTGATTGTCCATTCTTTTATTTTGGAAGTCCTGTTGATTAGAAATCCTGTTGGCCTTTCTATCTTGAACTTGGGCAAACATGTCCATTGCACGCTTAGTTTTCGCATCAGCCTCATCCACTCTGACTTCCATTTTCCCGCGTTCATGTTTTCGTTCCACGTCCCAGAGAGCCTCTTTTGCTCTTACATCTTTTAATTCGGCCTCTAACTCGACAGTGACTTGTCCCCTGGCTTGAGCTCTAGCAACATTTGTTTCTAATTCAATTCGTGCAATTGTTAATGCTTCAGTCTGCGAATAGTGTGCTAATTGAGCTTCAACATTGGCTTCAGTTCCTGCAGTCTTTGCTTGTACTGCTGCTCTATGGTTTTGCATCAATTCCATATCGGTTGGATTTGTAATTGGGAATGCTTTGAGTAGAGTGAATCCAAGATTGGACAAAATGTTTCTCATTTCTGATTCTGCAGTCATTTCGAATCTTTCCAAAAATGAAGCATCTCTTAGGTCTGCTGCAGATTGACAAGAAGCAAGGCATGGAGTTACTACTCTTGCATTCACTTCATTGGCTATGATTGAAATCAATCCTTCTCTTGTCAAAACCGGTGCATTATTGGCAAAGTAATTCAACAACTTTGGAACATCTTCAAGGTTCATTCTTAGGCGTAAATTAGAAAATCCTTTTGCTTTTTCACCATCGGAAATTTGCCCCTCAAAAGGAATCCAGTAATCCATTGGTCCAGTCATAGCAAAAAGTAGACGTCGGTCATTGGCGGTAATTCCAACTTTGTCGCCAACCCATCGGCTGAATCCTCCGGCCATACTTTTGAGTAATGTCTCGGTTAGAATGTCTCCAATTCGGCCATCTACTATCATTGCACAAGCTTCATTCGGTTTGAGCATAACTTGTTGCTTAGACATTGTCTGGATGTCATTTGCATTAACTAGTCTAGCAATTGTATCGGGGCTATCTCTCCATCTGAAATCACTCATAATATCACTTCTTTACTTTCTTTTGCTTCAGACCAGCAAGTACAGCGGCTCTTGCTCCAAAGAAGCCGCGGCAACTCGAAACCATTTGTGTAGTCTGCATGATTATCTGTTTAGGATTGCCTTCTCCGGTTGCGAGTGAATGTTCTGAACTATTTGCTAAGTTCACTGCTTTAGTGACCATCTCAATAACATCATGGTCGTGCTTAATTAATTTCTTTAAGTCCTTGTTTGAGGGAGATCTTTGTCCAGATAGGAAAGCATGTTCCATTCCTGAAGCGGCTTTGGAAACATCTTCTGATAAGTAATCGCATTCTTCTATGCACTTCTTTGCAGCACGAGCAACATCGATGTTGCCTTCTTTGAATTGCAAATCAAAAACATTCTGCATATGGCTTCGCACTCTTGTAGTTGCTCGCAAAATCTCATCACGTACAATTTTATCATTCTCAAGCCTTGAACCTTTAGTATAGCCATTGTACCCTACAAGAATCAATTGAACTCCCCGGATGTAAGGCAAAACATCGAGTGGTGTTCCAATCATATAATTCCCTAATACTATTAGAAACCAACTTGCATATCATTGTAACGGCTATTTCAAAGGGAAATAACAGAGTCAGCAAAATCATTTGCAATTGTTTTGTTATGTGTGACCAAGATAGCAGGGCATTTTCTTTGCTTCAGAATCCTTCTAACATCTGTTACCAACTTGTCTGATAGTTCTTGGTCGAGAGAACTGAACGGTTCATCCAAAAGTAAGACGTTAGGTCTTGCTAAAAGGGCTCTAGCAAGTGATACGCGTTGCCCTTCTCCTCCTGATATTGATTCAATTCGCCTTTTCTCAAAACCAGATAGCCCCACTTCTTCCAAAGCAGTCGAGATATCTCCATCCTTATCTCCTAACAATAGATTGCCATCTACTGCGAGGTGAGGGAAAAGAACTGGAGTTTGAAAGATTAATCCAATTCCTCTTTTTTCCGCTGGAGTGCTGGTTATGTCTATTCCTTCCAACTCAATCGTTCCAGAGTCTAGTGTTTCCAGTCCACAAATACACCGCAAAAGAGTTGTTTTGCCACAGCCACTAGGTCCTGTAATTGCAATGATCTCACCAGGGGCCAAGCTTAATTCAAACTCAGAAAATAAGTTCTTTTCAAACGATTTGCTTAGGTTCTTGCATTCTAACATCAAAACATCCCTCCGTCTCTAGCAGGGCGGAACTTTTCAGCCCAAGTAAACAGAAATAGAGTTATTATCATCAGTACAGAAGATATTGCGCATGCTGCAGGTGCAGTGTAAGTGTTGTTATAGGGAATAGAGCGTAATGAGTCAATCATTATTGGTAATGTTGTCCAATCCGAATTTCTTGTTACAACCCAGGATGCTCCGAATTCTCCTAATGACATTGCAAGGGTGAATATTCCTGCAATTAGGATGGAGCCACGGAGTAATGGAAGCCGAATCAGGATGAATCTTTTCCATGGTGGAATTCCAAGTGTACGTGCACATTCATCATATTCGGGGCTTATTGAACGCAGTGCAGGTAACATTATTCTCACCACGAAGGGTGTGGTTATCATAATGTGTGCCAAAACTGGAGTTGCCCAAAATGAGTAAAAGAATTCTGCATCAATTCTGATCATTCCAAGCATAACTCCGAGTCCAATCATAACGCTTGATGCTGCAAAAGGTAACATCGTTAGTATGTCCAAAAAGCGTGCTAACCGAGGTCGATGTTTTTCGACATCGAGTATTGTTTGTGCTAAAACCCACCCCAGTGGGAGTGCGATAATGAGTGTCAGACCAGCATAACCGAGAGAATTTGTTAATGCATCCCATCCGGAAGGAAGTGAATTAGTACTCGTAAATGCAAATTCCCATCCTGATGTTTCCCATGTATATGTCGTCCCGTATGAATCTGTATGTCGTACTCTGAAAGATGCCCATAAAACAGCAACCAATGGGGAAATTGCGAACAAAATCCCCGGTCCAATGATAAACCATCCTTTTCGATTTGAACTTTTTACAATAGACTCTGATGCCTGAGGTAGCAGATTTTGTCTTCGCTGTTGTAACCACGACATTAACCATAAAGATGCTAAGAGTATAGTAAACTGAATTAATGATGCACCAAGAATAATTTCATTTCTTGAAACCATGTAATCTTTTATTCCTGCAGATGAGCCCACGCTGGCCATAACACTCTCGAGTGTATTATCACCTAATGTGATCCATTTGACAAGGGCGAATGAGGTAAATGAAAAAATGAACGTCATACATGCTGCTGCTGCAATCGATGGTAATAGTAGCGGAGTCCATAAGTTTCTCAATCTACCAATTTTAGTTCGTCCAGCAGGTAGTAGCCTCATCTGCTGTTCTAACATTGGGTCTAGAGTCGATAGCACGGGTTCACAAAACCGGATTACAAGTGCCATATTGAACCATGCATGCGCTATTATTAGTGTTACAAACCATGTTGATTCTTCAGTGCGAATATTTAGTCCAGCAGGACCAATAATGTGCAAGATGCCCATGGCTGCCACAATAGATGGCATCACAAAAGGCATGGTTAGAATAGATTTGACAAATGATTGAAATGGCCATCTGTGCCTACCTAACTGCCATGCTATTGGAATACCGATTAGTAACGTGAAGATAGTGGACAATATTGCTTGTAAGAATGTGAAACCAATTACGCCTTGAGTAATATAATTTTGATTCAAGGAGTTAACCCAATCATAGGGGTCAAACCCAGCGACCCACACTAATCTGTCTAGTGCCAAGTATAGAGGTGCCACTACGAGTGTTGTATATCCAATGAGGGCAATAACACTCGTAATTCGAGTTTTCATCAAGCATCAACCATTGCTGAGTTCCATTGTTCTAGCCATGTTTCCATGTTATCCGCAATAGTGGTTGGATTAACCATAGCGGGTTGCTGAGGAATTATCGAATGGTATCGGTAACCATTCTCTTCTGGTAAATCAACACCTTCTAATACTGAATACATTGAATTCTCAATTGGCATTTTGGAATTTACTTCTGTTGACAATAAGTACTGAATAAATGCAGATGCTGCACCAAGGTTTCCTCCCTCGATGGCAGCAGCATATTCAACTTGGTGGAATGCTGCTCGGGGTAAATCAAGTGCGGCTGATTTTGTCCAATTTCCATTGTACCATGACTCAACACCGGGTGAATGACAATATGATACCACTGCATGAGCATCTCCTACATATCCATCTGTCCATTCTCCATAACCTCCGGTATAGTGTGTTTCGTAAGCTTCAGACCAACCAGTAGTAATTATTGCCTCATTGTTAGACATAGCAGCCCACCAGTCTGTCCATTCGGTTTGATTGTCCGCATCATTTGAGAAGTAATCAGTAGTTGCAGTCATGAATGCTCTTCCAGGGCTACTTGTTTCAGGAGATGGAATGGCTACTTTGCCTTTCCATTCCTCATCCGTTAAGTTCCAAAGGCTGGTAGGTATGGAGTAGTTTTCACCATCTATTACACTGGTATCATAATTGATGCACATGTATCCTTGGTCAAAAGGGGCAGCGAATGGGCCGTCGTATGGTAGCAATGCCGATTCAGATATGTTATTCAAAGACGCAGTATGTTCCCAAAATACATTATTATCAATAGCAGTTTGAAGATATGTATTGTCCAAACCAATTGCAAGATCTGCTACCTGCAAACCTTTGTGTTGAAGTAGATGGTCAAGTACAGAGCCTGCATCATCCAATTTCAACATGCTTACTTCGTAACCAGTTTCATTCTCAAATTGGCTTATCATTTCATCAGTCAAACCATAGACGTCATAAGTTACGATAACCAATTCACCATCATCTTCCCACTCATATTCTTCAGGCTCTTCGACTGGCTTATCTTCGATATCTTCACTTATGCAGCCTGAAATCGATAAGTTCAAAATAATAATTCCTATTAATAACGCGATTTTCTTCATAGTAATTCCTCAGTTTAATACAGAAATAATTTTGTGCATACGATCTACAAGCTCTAGAGGATTGTGTGCTAAAATGTATAAAGCGGGTTCCCAGCCAAATGCTCCCTCGTCAAGAATGACATCAATCCCTTGGTGGGGCGATAGTTCACCTTTTGATGCAAAGGTTAGGTTGAGGTCTAGGTCCTCACACATGGATTCGATAGCATCCTTGTCGCCACCGGGGTGAATATTCAGAATCGAGGTTTTGTCCTTGTCGTGTGTTCTGACGACAAGAAGCATATTTGCAAGATGGTTCGATGCTCCAAATGTTGGTGTTTCATGATGGCGTAATTTGTTTTCAACAATCGTGACCTTGCCGGGGAATGCTGCCACTTCTGCTGTGGACCTTGATGATTCTAAACAACAAGCAATATTCATGCCAACAGCCGGCATATTTTGCTTCAATTTGTTTACATCAATTCTCGATACAGCCCATTCTAATCTCTTTAGCAGCGCCGTTTGTTCCTGGTCGGAATCTAAATCGGTTCCTGTTAGGGACTTGTCAAATCGCAATACTTGGCCTGGGGCAAATGCTATTTCCATTACAAATCTTGTTCGACTTGGTTTTGCTTGTGGACCTAACTGCCTAAGAGCCATTGATATTTCATGCGCCCATCCATCGATAGTCGATTCATCCGACGTACCTGCTAAATTTGGCAAATCCCGGTATGCCATCCGTGAAATCGTAGACTGTGTGGAGCCCATTATATCGGCAATGTCAGCCTGGGACCAGTCTGCTGCACGAAGATTTCGGGCGAGTTGCATGTGTAGTCGTTCGAGCCATGCTGCTCCATCTGCTCCTAGCATGACTCGTCGTTTCGACTGGACTTATTCAATGTTACTAGTGCGAAATGCACTATGCATAGAATTAGCCATCGCAACATATGGTTCTAGCCTACTCTTCCAAGTCATGGCTGCTCGACCCGAAGGCGATGACAGAACCCATATTTCACATTCAAATGGGAATCCAGGTGGAACTGTATCCTGTAGGCCCAAGCAGACACTCTTCAACGGTGGATCGAAAAGCATTGAAAATTGCCGCTTTCCTACGAATGCAATACGTTGGGGCTGGGCCTTTACCCGTTTTGCATGCAAGATTATGCGTTTGTAAAAAAAGGTACGCTGCTCTACAAATATTTGTCTTTTTATACTGCTGGAATTACTATTTGGTGTCCGGACCACATCTGTGAAACCCATGTAGTATTTATCGACCAATAAGTCATCATTAATCGTATCAATATCAGCCTCAACAATGCCTGATTCAATAAGCAGTCTCCAAAACCGGTTCGAGGGCTGAGAAAAATAATGTCCCGACTCCCAAGAGTGTTCACTCGGGTTGTGGCCGATGAACAATACACTCAATGGCATTTCACCATATTTCTCTTCCAGCACAGTTTACTCCAAATGTCGCAGGGTTCTAAACCCGCCTTCTACCGCAGCCAAACAGAGGGTTTCTTATCGGCACCAATGATTTCTTAGATGAAGTTCTAATTAGAATTCGTTCACATCTTGCTGGCACAGAATCAATAATTGATACTATTTCACAATCTAGTCTTAAGAAAATAGCAGACCTCAATCTCCCTTTGGAAGGTAGAGGAATGGATTCTGTAATGGAAGACATCGATCAATTCCTTAGATACAGCGTTCGAACAAATCATCCTGGTTTCATGAACCCGCTATGGGGCGGTATGACCGTCTCCGCTCTTGCTGGAGAGATAATCGCAACTCTCACCAATAATTCGATGTACACTTTTGAATTAGCTCCGATGGCTACTTTAATCGAACAAGCACTAATCAAGAGAATGTGTGAAATCGTAGGTTTTGGTGACGGTAATGGTACTCTGACTACCGGTGGCTCAAATGGAAACATGATTGGCATGATGTGTGCTCGTTATCAGGCCGACCCACTTGGCCAAAGAAGGGGATTTAGAGGCGATAAGTTAGTTTGTTTTGTTTCTGCTGAAGCCCACTATTCTGTCTTAATGGCTGCCAATGTACTGGGAATTGGGTTTGATAACGTCATTAAAGTTCCTTGCGATAACAATGGTGAAATGCGTTGCGACAAACTAACTGAAGAGATTGAACGCTCTAGGGCGAATGGCCAAATTCCATTCTGCGTGGTCGCAACGGCTGGAACTACAGTAAGAGGTGCCTTTGATCCTATCAAAGAAATCGCAGATATCTGTACAAATCAGGATATCTGGCTCCATGTTGATGCTGCATGGGGCGGGTCATGTATGTTCAGTGCAACACATCGCCATCTCATGGATGGTGTTGAATTGGCAGATTCTGTCTGTTGGGATGCTCACAAAATGATGGGTGTGCCACTAATCTGCTCTGCATTTTTGATTAAGCGTCCAGAAATATTGCGTACTGTTTGTTCACATGGTGATGTTGCACATTACCTATTCCATGGTGAGAGTGAGGATGTGGATTTGGGACGAATCAGTTTGCAGTGCGGAAGGCGTAACGATGCCCTAAAATTATTCTTAGCATGGAGAGAGAAAGGCGATGCAGGATGGTCTAGATTGGTTGACTCGTATATGGGATTAGCCGATTATCTTCAATCTTTAGTTGAATCTGAAGATAATCTGGAAATGGTATCTGCAAGGTCATGGACTAATGTGTGCATGCGTTTCACTTCACAAGGTATTGATCACAATGATATCAATCGCCAAATCAGGGACCGAATAATTCGTTCTGGACAGTTCATGTCATCGAGTTCAGAAATCGGAGAGGACGTTATTCTAAGACCTGTAATCTCTAATCCAGGAGTTACTGAAGAAACATTGAGAGCATTTATCGCTGAAACCCTTCAACATGGTGATGACATTTTGCGTGGAATTCCTTTTTCGACTAATTGAAAGAGGTTATAGCCCTCAATCAATTCCCTTTGTCCATGGAATTTGCATTCTATTCCTTGGCAATGGTTTGCGGCTTTGCAATCACCCGGTGGATTACTGAGAATCTGAAATTTCATGCACGAAATCAATCAATATGGCTCCACCATTGGATTGCTGCGTTTTTAGCAATGGGCATTTTGCTATGGTTGGAGATAGAATCACCTTGGTTTTGGGGCGGGCTAACGGGAGTTGCTCTTGAAGGATTACGAAGGAAAAACTGGTCAATTAGGCGAAATTCTGGCAAATAGGATGACAAATTTCTATCAGTGATGATTTAGTGCTGATTGTACTGCCACGTGGTATGGGTGAGGAAAAGCCAGTTCGAACTTCTCTATATTCGGAGCATGTTTCTCTCGAAGCAAACATAGTAGATTTCCATGGTTTTGAATTGCCAATTTGGTATTCGAACATCAGCGAAGAGCATCTTGCATGTCGTTCAAACGCAGGATTATTCGACGTATCTCACATGGGTTCATTCAGATTTAGCGGCGAGGGTGTCAAGAATTGGCTCGAATCTATTTCTACTCAGAAGTGCTCCTCTGTAGCCTCAGGTAGATGTGCTTACACTCACTTCTTAGACCATGATGGTTATTTGATAGACGACATGATTTTTGCAGTAGTTTCCGACAAAGAGATCCTTGGAGTGCCAAATGCTAGTATGGTTCCAGTGATGTGGGAATGGTTCAGTTCTCTTTTACCAGATGATGGCTCAATAACACTGGAGGATTTATCCCCTGATACGAGTATTATGGCTCTTCAGGGCCCAAATGCAAAGTCGATTTGTGAATCGGTATTGGGAGCAGAGAACCACGTGGGGAGGTTCAAATGGTCCCTCATTTCGGAAAACCCCTTAGGGATAAGTGGCTGGATTCAAGGAACTGGATATACCGGTGAGGCTGGATACGAAATATTTGTGTCGAACGAAGATGCCCCCACTTTGTGGCGTGCTCTAATTCAAGCGGGTTCAACACCAATCGGATTGGGAGCGAGAGACACATTGCGATTAGAGAAAGGATACCTGTTGTCTGGGGTAGATTTCGCATCACCCAATTTAGATGATAACTCATTACTGCACCGTGATTCTTGGGAAACGAATGCCCCCTTTGGTCTTGATATCGATCACGATTTCATAGGGCGTAATCGAGTAATGTCTCATGGTGAAAGCGATGCGAAATTGTGGGGGGTAAAA
>CASICT010000043.1 GCA_949373265.1 Candidatus Poseidoniaceae archaeon
TGATTCAGCTCCTTCTGGAAGGAACACTTCAACATCGTCTACAATTTGGTCTTGAAAACCTGTTCCGATGTATCCTAGCCAAGATGATACAATAACTAGCATTATTACTGTCATTTTAGGCTGAGCAAGAATCTGTGTATAGAACGAATCTAGGCTCTCTTCAGTTTTCTCACGAGCAAGGCGAGAGTACTTTGAAAAACGCTCTTTAGACTCCCCCATATTTACCGGGGGTCATAACCAATCAATGAAGGCTATGCTAAATTGGGCGCTTTCAGACCAATCCAAATTCCTTTACCAAAAGGTGGCGCAGGAAATTTCGAGCAGATTGCAATACTAATCCAGTAGCCATCATAGATAGGCCCAAAACCCCAATCCATACCGCTGTTAAACCAGGTCCTACAATCGCATCGACAGAACTTGAGATGCCATTTACCGCATTCAAAGCCATTGCTGCACCTGCTGCAAATAACCCAAACCCTGGTAGGCCAAGAACTAGAAGCGGCTTCTTCTGAGAAAGCGAAACCATAGCCCATGCGAAAACAGTAAATCCATGTGATAAAGCAGTGAAATTACTTCCCTTTAGGAACATCATAACGAATTACAGTAGGCACTTCTTTAATTGTTCAGATTCCTTTTCATGCGCATCCTCAAGCATTTCTAGGGACAATTCCATCCCTTCTGCATCAAATCGTAGTCTTTCAATGGCTAACTTTGAGAATGCTCTAAATCCAGATTGTGTATCTCTAATGTCGAGGTCGCTAGATAGATTAGAAGCTGCAGTAATAACTTTGATTCCTAATCTTCGATATGCAGGCATGTCCTCACTGCCTCCGCCATCAATAAACCGACTTCCAATTACAAAGTCAGCCTCTCCCGACAATATTGGTTCGACAAGTTTTGGAATATCGGAAGGTTCGTGTTGTCCATCACTATCTAAAACAATTAACAGGTCGGCATCTAATTCTCTAGCTTTGGCAAATAGTGATTTCAAGGCACCACCATAGCCTCTGTTAACTCTGTGGCGCAAAACGGTTGCTCCACATAACTCAGCGATTCTAGCACTAGAATCAGATGAACCATCATCTACACAAATCACTTCATCAACATAATCGAGGGTCTTGGTTACGACAGTACCAATTGTTTCTTCCTCATTATACATGGGCAGGCCTGCAATGATGCGTAATGGTGCATCTTGACCTATCTCCATAGTTTATCGGGAAACCCGGTCCTCTTTATGTGATTCCCCGGCTCGTCACTATGAATACACGTTCTGGCGAGTATTTGCCCGCCCCAGTTAATCTAGGGCGGGCATTTCCGATCGTTAGTAAATACTAACTAACTGAACTTAGCAATTATCAGCCATTTAACTGACTGATAGATGTGACAGCACGTGTCCCATCAATAACACCAGTAAGTGCATTCAAACTAACAATTAATTGGACATATGTTTGTCCATCACTTGTTACGAATGTGGCACAGTCCTGAAAGGAACTAGTGTTAATCGAGAGCTTTACTGCACGACCTGCATTGGATTTTCTTACAAATCCTACAAGCATGCTGTTTGCGTTTTGTTCATTATCTGGCTCATTTTTATTTTCTATCTTTGGCATATTTTCATCTCCTGGAACTTATTGTTCTGACTGCGCCGTTCCTTCTCACAGCAAATTATCATGTTTTGTCACAACACCATGTCTTTTACTAACAGACCACGATGAAAGTAAATGTAGACAATGAGGCTGAATATTAAAGCGAAGAATGTCAACGGCCAGACATGCGAGCACTAGTTACGGGTGGGGCTGGATTCATTGGTTCACATTTAGTTGACCGACTTGTTGCAAGAGGAGATGAGGTTGTAGTCGCTGATAATTTATCATCCGGTGTTTTACAATTCATACAGAACCATATTGATTCAGGGGCAGTAGATTTCCAGAATGTTGAACTCAAGGACCTAGAATCCTTGAAACCACTAATGGTTGGAATTGACATGGTCTACCATCTTGCTGCTAATGCAGACATTAGGCTAGGAACTAGAGTTACGGATACGGATCTCAAAGAAGGAACTATAGTGACATATAATGTTCTAGAATCTATGCGTCTTGCAGGTGTTGAGAAAATTGCATTTGCCTCGTCTTCCGTAGTATATGGCGAAGGCGCACCAATGCCAACTCCTGAAAATCACGGACCATGTTTGCCGATTTCTCTGTATGGGGCATCCAAACAAGCAGGTGAAGGTCTAATCGGTTCTTGGGTGGGAACATTTGGCCTACAAGCGTGGATTTTCAGATTTGCAAATATTATAGGAGAGCGTGGTACTCACGGAGTTATATTTGATTTCATTCACAAACTAAAGTCCGATCCAACTCGATTGGAGGTACTTGGAAATGGACTTCAAGAGAAGTCATACATGGAAGTTGGAGATTGTGTTGATGCTATTGTTCACGTAATAGAAAATACAGATGACAGAATTAATTTGTACAATCTCGGTTCAAGCGATACATGTAGCGTAAGAAATATTGCAGCAATCGTTATTCGTGAAACCGGATGTGATAATGCGAGCATCGAGTATACAGGTGGTGACCGAGGTTGGGCAGGCGATATTCCAAAAGCTATGCTTGCAATTAATCGGCTCAAAGGACTTGGATTCATGGTCAACTATGATAGTGAGGAAGCAGTGGCACACACCACTAGGGTCCTTATCAAGGAGATAATGGGGTGAACACATGCAAAGAAGAGATATTTCAAACGAAGCAGGCGCACGTGCTGATGGGTTGCTAATGATAAGCGTAATTTTCATTACAGCTTTCACTTACATTGCTCTAACTACTAGCCCGGTGTATACCGGTATTGGTGTTGATGACCGGGCTCCAGAATTAAACGGGCAAGTTTGGGATGGTGCCGCATGGACCGATTTCAGTCTTTATGACAATGTAGATTCAATGTGGGTAGAAGGTGACGGAGGAACTTATTACATGATTGAATTCATGGATACAAATTGTAGTATTTGTGTTAATGCTGCTAAAGACAAAATCCCGGCCCAGCAAGCAAAATGGCTAACTGAAGGTTCTTCACGCTCAACGCCTGATAATGTCAGTGTCGAGTTCCTTGCAGTATCTATTTCTCTTTGGAGCGAGGGTGATTCTGGCAAGACTTATGGCAGAGATGTAATAGAAAAATTCCGTGATGATTACAATCATCAATTCCCGTACATGGACGACCAAGACGACTCAAACAAGGATGATTGGGGTGACTTTGGAACGCCTACCTATTTCCTTGTCGACCCAAGTGGTATTATCAAATATGTCAACCTTGATGCCGCACAAGGCTATTCAGTTTGGGATGCCATGGAAGATATAATTCCTAGAGGTGAGCAATGATGGAGTTTGATGCAAATACTCAACTGTTAATTCACTGGATTCCAATTGTATTTGGTCTGATACTAATGTCTCCGCTTGGTAAAGGTCTAGCAATGAAAATGTCATCTCGCTGGCCAAGTCTTGAAACTCTTAGAGGAAGAACCATTGGTGGTATGCTAGCAGTTATGTTTGGCGGTTTTACTGTTTCAGCGCACACTCTATGGATTCACAACAAAGCCAACGAAATGGGAAGTGGAAACTTCTGTAGTTCGGATGGAGTTTGGGATTGTTCTAGCGTGATAGGTAATCCTGAATGGAATACTATGCCATTTATTGGATTACCATGGGGCATGGTTGGTATGCTAGCATTCGCATTGTTCATGTGGTTAGTAATATCAATTTCAAAAGATCCATCTGCTTCTTGGGTACTAACCCACATTAAGCTCGGTACTAATTTTGGAGTACTTGGTATTTTGATGATATTCTATCTTATCTATGCTGAATATGAGATTGGCAAACTTTGTCAATATTGTACGACTGCACACGTTTCTCACGTGATTACTACATTTGGATTCTTTAGATTAGGGTCCATGTATGGAACTAGTGATTGGGGAATTGGCAGTGTTTCAACTTCTTCTTCCGAAGTAGATAATTCAGAACGCAAATCAAGGCGTGGTGGATACGTAGCTCCTGTTTCATCCTCTGAGGAGGAATGATTGTGCAAGAAAGCAGTTGGTGGATGGTATTCACAGCTGTTTGTCTGGCGTCTCTGGTTGGACTTCTTGAGTATGAGGGAATCATAAATTTGGCAGGTCAATCGGATTCGAAGACCGAACCTCTTGATGATGTTGAGGAAGAAACAAATTCTGAACCTTTAGTTAGTTCAGCCGATGAGATGCACCCATTAGGCCAAAGCTGCTTGAATGGTCATGGGAACATCTCAATGCATTTCCATCCATATCTAACCATTCTTATCGATGGCCAGGAATATTTGATTCCTGAAAGTACGGGTATTGACACTGAAACTTGCCCTTCTGCAATGCACATGGCTCACACTCACTCATCCGATGGTAAATTGCATATTGAAGGCCATACTGTTGAGGAAGTCCCGTTAGAGGTTTTCTTTGATGTGTGGGGCAAACATTTTGATGAAACAGGTCTATTTGAATATCGAGATGGAACTATTGAAATGACAGTAAATGGTGTCGTAAATAACTCTTATCAGAATCTTATTCTTGAAGATGGTCAAAACATTGTAATTTCATACACCTCTAACAATTAAGGCGTATAGTGTCCCTCAAAGTAGAGTATGTCTGTATTGGTTGATACTGTTTCAATACGATGAACTGTAACATCTACCTTAGAACTACTGTGATACGCCTTTCTCAATTCAGCAATTAGATGTTGATGTACATCAGTAATCTCATCGGCTTTGATCATGGAAAGGTGTCTATGGCTTTGCTCATCGACTTCGACAGTAAACTCTACCATCCATGTCTTTGTACTCTTGTGGCCCCACTCTTCTGTGGCATCATGTGTTGGTTCCATGATAATACATTACACTCTTACCTATTCAATAGTTTGGTAGTTTTGCACCACTTTTGGTCTTAAATAAGCAAAATCACACTACTTTCTGCCGGTAAAGTGCGAATATCTTATTCTTCTTCCCTATTACGGTTCTTTTTAGTTGGCTTGAATACTAAGAGGACGCCAAGAAAAATACAGATGACTAGGATGTGAAGCATATTCTCATCATTTTCTATATCAATCTCTAGATTGCTAATTTCAACAACTCCATGCGGTTCGCCACCTTCAACCGGTTCGTGTATCAAAATAATAGACCATGATTCAGGTAATTCTAATTCTCCATGAATAGATGTATTGTTCTGCCAATCCACTACTTTCATTCCGACCAAGACACGGTCACGTGTATCTTCACCTGGGTTTTCAGCATCGGCTGGAACAATTTTGTCATGTTCCAGAATCATAATTGTGAGTTGGCCATAGGCGGGTGGTGTAATCTCAATCTCTTGGCCAATTAGGGTCATAGCGAGTTCTTCAGGGGCTTGGCGAGAACTTTCTTGGTTCAATATACGCTTCTGAACATCGCTCCAAGCATCATATCCTTCAGCCGTTTTCATACCATCCACGAAAAATGTAGGAGTGCCATAGTTAGCATCATCTGTCTGCATTTGGTATTCAATTCTCGCCAGACTGGCATTATTTTCAAACTCATCACCAATATGCAAGCCAACAATTGCAGTGCGAGATCCATGCGACAGAGCAACTCCCGATAGTTCGGGGTCTATTTCAGCACAAGATGGGCACCAAATCGCAGTTCTCTCTTCAACAAGAATTGTGCGCATTAGGAAATGTTGCTCTATACTCTCTTCCGCAACAACAGCCGTGGTTGAGGTGAGGCACAATGCCAGAACGAGTACGGCAATCAGGTGTCTCATTGACCAGATGGGGTCGTAACTTGTCCATGAAGTTATCATGGGGATGCTTCCCCGAATGGTTTGAGGGTGTACTATGGTTGACCGCTGGGTTATGGACCATCAACGTGATTCTTGGCGTAAGCAAGCCAAGGCTAGTGGCTATAGGGCACGTTCTGCTTTCAAATTAAAACAAATTCAAGATAGGCACAAAGTAATCGAATTTGAAGACAGTGTCTTGGATGTTGGCTGTCATCCAGGTGGTTGGGCTCAAGTAGCAGTAGAATTGGTTGGTACAAAGGGCAAAGTTGTGGGTGTTGACATCAAATCGTGTGTCCCCGTTGAAGGTGCTAACTTGATTGTAGGTGATATTACCGACCCCTTTACTCAGCAATCGGTTCTTGATGCAATCGACACACAGGTAATCGATGTGGTAATATCTGATATCTCACCTAATATTACTGGGAAATGGGATATCGACCAAGCAGTATCTTTGATGCTAGTAGCTGATGTTTTTGATTTCGCTCTCCCCATTTTGAAGTATGGTGGGCACTTTGTCACTAAACTATTCCAAGGGGTTGGGGTTGAAGAAATGATAGAACTTGTTCGTCCTCACTTTCAAACAGTTAAGAGATTCTCTCCTATGGCGAGTAGAAATTCATCCTCAGAAGTATACCTCGTTTGCAAATTCCACACACCTAAAAGAGGCCCTGATTGGCATATACGGCCTGCATTCGAGTCGGCTTTAGAATCTAGGAAGGGTGGGCCTGACCCATTAGAGGATGTTGAACCGGTCAAGCCGACTTTTAGTGTTCGCAAGAAAAGTACTCCCAAAGAATAAGTTTCTACATTCATTTGTGATTAGGAATCTTTGATTACCCTTAATGCAATCCATTTTGTTTATGCCTACAAAAAATGCGCCAGTAGCCGAAGAAAATGACCAGCGGACAAAATCCATACTTTCCGCCATGAATCTTCAAGACCCAAAACCAACTTCTAGAAGTTCGAGACAACGTGTAGTCGATTTGGTTCCAAACCAAGAAATTGAACGTCTAGAATTAGTGGTGTTACGGAGATATCCTAGGCGTCTGGTTAACTCGCCGAATTATACCGGCTCTCTAGCCGCTGCTTGTGGTAGAGACGAAACTGGATTGGTGGGAATTGTACTATGGGGCGACCAGGTTAGACAGGTGAAAGCGGGCGACATAATACGAATTGAGAATGGTTGGTGCCGAACAAGAGATGGTGAAATAATAGTCTCAACAGGGAGAAATGGTACACTAGAGATAATCGATAGGTGAAGTTGAATGCCGCGCAAGGATAAAGAGGGAGAGGTCGTGGCCGTGATGCACTGAGGTGTAATATCATGAGTGACCGCGCAACCGTCTGTACTTCTTCCGGAGTCCCATTAGTGGACAAAGGATCAACCACTTTTCCCTGTCCTTCTTGTGGCGAATCTATTGGTCGTAGCCCTCGATGTAGAAACCAAGGTGTACCTTACATCTGCAGTTGCGGATTCCAAGGGCCTTGAACTCACTAGGTGATTCTTATGGGACTTGTCGTAACAACTTACAAAGTCATGCCTGCTTCAGACGTCAGTGACGTCTCTCCAGATGACATTGCAGCACAAATTACCGCTCTAAAGGACGACGTCTATGATGTCCAACTTTGTGAAACAAAGCCTTTGGCTTTTGGCCTGAAATTCATTCAAGTTCATGTTGTCATGACTGATGGTGTTTCAGGACTTTCAGACATATTCGAAGATAAGATGCGTTCGATTCACGGAACTGGTGAAATCGAAGTCTTATCAATGGGTCTTATCTGACCTTGTTTGTTTCAAAAAATGCTAACAAGTAGCAATTGATTCACAATTGATGCAACGGCGTTCGCATAAATTCACGAAGTAATGTTGTAGCATAACTTCCTGATGGCAAAATGAATCTAAATCTGATGCATGCTCCTTCTGGATGCCACAAATCGCCATCCTTCACGCCAGCATTCCACTTTTCACCCATTGTCTCGCCTCCGGCAATAGCAACTGGTTCGTACAAGAATTCGCTAAATGTAGTAACAAGAGGTCTTCGAGTACCTTTGGTGGTCAGCCTTCCGATTTTCTCTACCTTCCATGTTGTATCGGAAAGTCCCATTTCATCTAGCACAGATTGTTCTATTTCACCAGATCTACCTTCAGGTCTAGTAACTTTCGAACCAGGTAATTGTCCTGTGACAACAAGTCGGCCAAGAATACAGTTTCTTGAAATACGGTTCAAAGTGCGTTCTTCAACCGAAACCATAGATGATGTTTCTAATTGGCCATTTTCATCAATTCTTCCAACTAAATCTCCCGCAACCGGGCTTGAGAGTGAAATCCCAGCGTCTACTCTGGCTTTTATTGTTCGATTAAATGCAACCGATTGTAAAGAATGTACAGTCATTAATTGTAGGTTATTTGGAAGTTTACGGAATGCTCCGACCCAATCTTCAGGGTTTGCAATCAAGTATCTCAGCATGTCTCTTTCAAATCCGAGCCAGTTTGGAATAATCTCTAATGCTTCTTCAGTGATGCCATTATCACGAATGTGCTTTCTGAAGTTAGCAACATCCTCTTTTTCATCCCCTTCCATACTAAGGTAGGCCATAACTGCACCTTCCCAATCATTGGTGATTACATGTCGTCCAACAACTGGTGTAACAGGTCTTCCTGCTCCAAATCTTTGTGGACCAATCCAATTTGGAAATAATCCTGAACCAAGGTTTTCCTTCATTGAAGATTCGATTTTTGATACTCTCTCCATCGCCTCTTCTTCAGTCATTGGACTGCCATCCTCGTGACAACATCCTCTGGCAATAATTGTGAATCTGTTTCCTCTATGGTTCCCAAAACCAAGCTTTTGATGCGTTCGACCTATGATGTCGATTTCCACATCGGGAAGTTCAACTTGTGCTACTCTTTTTTGTGGAGCATCGATAATGAAAACTTGTCTTGTAATAGCCCGCTTATCTTTGGTACCTGCAAAGAAGATTCGATTTCGAGAAATTCCACATGCCTTAGCCAACTTACCAATGAAACGGTTAGTTTCCCAGTTTGTCAAAGTAATATTGGCTGCGGTGAATCGACCTTTTGGGTCCAAACTAATTTTGGTAGAGATCTCTTCTACACGAAAATCTGAGATTCGAGCCTTTAATACTCCACCAATACCTTCTGAACCAACAGCAAATCCGGTTAAGCCAATTGAATTGGCGAGGTTATCCTCGGCAGGCATTTGTTACACTCTCAAATTTTTAGAGTAGAGTAGTCGCCTTGAATATCGCCGAGTAACTTCTTTAGAAGGTCTGCAGGGTCAACACTCTTCTTTGTACGAATAAAGAATTCAGGTTCATCAAGGTCAGGGTGACCTGGGAAATAGTTAGCATAGTCGACTCCTTTGTCGCTGTTAAGTCTCTCTCGGAGAATCTGCAGAGAGGTGTGAGATTCTCCAATAAAGCGTACTCGGAGTTCATTGGCGTCGCGGGCGAGGACCTTTACTGGCATAGTGAACGATGCGACCGTCCAGCCCCGCGTTCATGAACCTTTGGCCTTAGATTGTCTAAATCGCCAGAGGCGTTAGGTGGGAAAAACGAGTAATTAGTGACTTTGGGACCCGTCTGCTTTAGTACTGAATCGGGCCCCCGAAGCATGTGAGTGGTAACCAAATCGAAGATGGGTTGCGGGGTCACTCGGCTACATTCCGTAAATATTCGTGGCCTATAATAATCGTGTCAGTCCTTCTGACTGCAGGTTTGGTTGTAGATTTGGCACTTTTTGACACTCCATCGTTCCACACAGATTTATCCGATTTCGCTCCAGAATCAGAAACATCTGAGGCCCAGGAACGAATTAGTTTGCACTTCACAAATGAAACACGCCCAATGTTCGTACACGTCACCAAGTGACGATGGTGGCAACGTCCTGGATATGGAGTCACTAAAATTGATGGATGGCCACCTTCGAAGTGTCCAAGACTTCAGCAGTGAAGCATCACAAGGCGTAGTTGAAAAGTTGGATTACAGCGCCATCAATTCTTCAATTAGCATTGGATGAAGAGGCTAATGGCACACAATTATCCGATGTAGACATCCTGGGGAGAAATGCTCAGATTTGGTCATAGATGTCAATGAATCCGACTGCCCAGGAGATGTGTCCAAAGCAGCGAGACGTCGCACAATTCATTCTTGATGGGATGCTGAACGAGGATTTCGATGGTACAGAAATTTGTCTTTGGATTGAAACCGATGGTGCAGAAGGTTCTGCCACAGTTACGGCATCATCGACTCTTTGGATTTTAGAAATAGACCCTAGCCTTTCTACAGAGGAGCGTAAAGTTAAGGAAGATCAAATTCGAGATTTATTTCATGAACTTAGTGAGGATTCTGACTTGAATTATGGAGTTGCATCTCTTGATTTAATCTCACATGACATCGATGAAGGAACATTCGATAATCTTGCAACACTGATTCTATTGGCAGTATTGGTTGTTGTAGTACTGCTAGCGATATCATTCCGCAGCGTAAAAGGCGTGGTATTTCCACTGGTTGGACTTTCATTTGCTCTCATCTGGACTTATGGTATTCTAAATTTTGCAGGAGCACGTTTTACCGCTTTAGAAGTCGCAGTAGCACCATTGGTACTGGGTCTTGGTATTGATTACTCAATTCATCTTCAAAGAAGATACAATGCCTTTAGAGTTGAATTTGATGATGCTGCAGAATCTTGGCTCGCATCTTGTGCCAGCCTTTCGACACCACTTGGCCTAGCAGTTGTAACTACAGTAGCTGCATTCCTAGCAAATATCGTTTCTCCATTACCCCCGCTCGAGACATTTGGAATTGCATTGGCTGTAGGTGTAATCTCTGCATTCATAAATGCCACAATTGTAGTCGGTGCATTGCATGTAGTTTTAGATTCATCTGGGCAAAATAAACCTGCAGAAACGATTCGAATGCCGAGATTGTCAAAGAAGTTAGTTGACCTACAAAGGTCACAACAAGCAATGGTATTTATTGTGGCATTGATTATTTCTGGTGCATCTATAATTGGCGCAATTGGTCTAGAAACAGAATTCGACCTTACTGACTTCTTGGATGATGACATGGAAATAATGGAAGTAAGAGACCAAATTGATACTAGTTACCAAAGTGCAGGCTTCAAATTAGTTTATGTTCTTATGGAACCGGCAAATTCTGCTAGTGAAATCGATTCTGATTTCACATTGCTGAATGAAATGCGGGGCCTTCATACCGATTTAGCCAATAATCACGATGTAGTTGGAGGTGGAGGTTCAGACTCTAGTCCGTCATATGAAGGACCATACAGAGTTCTGTATGATGCAGTAGACAACGATGTACTATTTGGTGAAAGATATGGTTTGGTAATTACTAGTGATAACCTGCGCAGAGGTAATAGTGCAGATTTCGATTTAGGCGCTGCATTTGCTAACCTATCCGGTAATGATTCAATCGCAGACCCATTTACTGGAGATTCATGGTCAGACCGTATCGCAAATACAGTTCATCTTGAGGGTGAACAGATTGTGCATATTCGTATAGAAGTTCGAGTCGATGCATCTACATCTAGTGAAACCAGCAGAATTGTGAAGTGGTTCGAACAAGAATTGGGCTCCGAAGATGATAGTGGAAAAATGCGAAGTGAATTATCGGGTTCAGCCAATATTTATGTTACTGGGGATTTAGTTGCTCTGCAAAATGTGCTAGATGGATTGAACTCTTCTCAATTATCTTCAACAGCAATTTCTTTCGGTGTTTCATTCGTGGTACTGATTCTCTTAACTAGGAGAGCAGTTCCAGTTATGGTTGTTCTAACACCTGTAGTTCTAGCAACCTTGTGGGTTGTTGGATCAATGGCAATCTTATCGCTCAAATGGAACGTTTTGACCGTGATGGTTACAGCACTTTCATTAGGAATTGGAATTGACTATTCAATCCACATGTGGCGTAGGTTTGAGTCTGAAAGAGAAAAGACATCAGATGTTTGGCAGGCACTTGAAGAGACTATTTCTACCACTGGTGTTGCTCTGGTATTATCGGCGGGAACTACAGCATTAGGATTCCTCGTGTTACTATTTTCACCAATGCCTGTAGTTCAACAATTTGGACTAGTTACAGCATTAACAGTAACCTTCTCGTTAATACTTTCAATAATAGTTCTTCCAGTACTACTGATGCTAGCTGAAAATACTTCAGGAAGCGAGTGAATCGATTATAGCATTCATTTCGAGTCCCTGTTCTCTGCTGATTAGGCACAATGCTAGCCACATAGTGCAATACCTCAGCGCCTTGACCTTTCTTTCCGCTCTTCTCTGCACTTCACTGCTATCGAGACCTGCTTGCTTAGCAATAAACCGAATTAACCGTTTTTCAGTTCTCGCCCGTGGATCGGTTTCTACAATCTCTTCCTTTGGTTTGATGACAGTTTGAGGTGTCATTTTGATTGGAGGATTTTCCACAATATGTGTTTCATTCACCATAGGGTCTGTCAATCTAGATGGTCTTGGTTGCCAACCTAATGGTGCACGAATCTCTCTAAGATTGAAATTGGGAGATAGTATTCCATTAGTATCCTTTATCCAGCCAGCAAAAATTAGAGCCTTAATTGCATCATGTGCAGTCTCAGTATCCATCCAGCCCATGTCAAAAGACAGAATTCTCTCCAAATCATCTGCTGTTTGGGAGTCATCCATACGAAAGCAAATCGCCAGAACTCGCTTAATATCCTCAGATTCAGAAGTCATGATACTCACTCCAGTTTACTGAAAGACCCATCATCTTCGAGTTTCCATTTCCCAATGCTGTCACCAGAATAGAATGTTCCCTCTCCTCTGTATTCATATTCTCCACCACTTGGTAAGGACTCGAACGATGGTACCTTTTCAGGTTGTGGATTGGTTTTGCCAGGCAAACTACTGAGCGATAGTTTAGACATCGCTTCACTGATGTCTGGAACATTATTGTCAAACGGTACACTGGCAACTTTAGGTGGTGGACCTGTTTTCTTTTTTGTTGAAGTTGGATTTTGGTTCTTGGATGATTCCGGGGGTCCCGACCTAGGTAGATCCTCTAATGACGGTAATTTCTTGGGTTGCAATAAATCATCTCCAGACTTTCTTTTTAGAATTAGTCCAATTGCCAATACAGCGATTATACCAGCCCCAATGCCAGCATACAAGATAATATTGAATGCTTCAGGAGCAGAATAATCTTTTGAGAATGAGTTGTCCTCTTCGTTCAATTCCCAAATTTGTTTATCCTCATCAACAATTACTTCTAGTGTCCAATCTCCTTCTGGAACAGTTATTGAGACTAACTTGGTAATACCTTGTCCACCAGTAATTTGGGATTGCAAGTATTGGCCAACCAGTGTTTTCTTATCATCAGAAATAGTGTATACTGAAATGTTGAACGCATCGAGGGGACCTTCTCCACTATTCATTACTGAAATCTCGACTCTAATCGAATTTCCAGGTTCAGCATCACCTGATAATTTGACATCGACTAATTCTATATTTGGGCCATCTGCGGACAAGGGAATTGTTAACCATGGCTCATTCATAGAGTTGCCAGAGTAACTTATCAAATCCCAACCCGCATCATCTTTACCTGCGGGCCAACAATCTATTTGAGCTTCAGGAGACAGCATTGAAGGGTCTCCTTGCTGTGAAAAATCAAACGAATAAGAGAACAACGTCTTACCTTGGAATAAATTAGATGGAGTCATTGAAATTGTAATTGGATCCCAATCATAATCAGTTGAAGTAACCTGGCAAGTCATATCTAAAGGCCCATTCCAAGATACCTCTTCTACAATATTTACTCCGATTCCTATACTATCGAGATGATATCTTGAATGTGTCTCTGTATTCGATTGTAAAATAATCGGGGCGCCAGCATCAACAATGAATACTGGAGCATCATAACTCCCAATAGTTCTAGTTTCCAACGGGTCCATGAAGGCTACACTCATGTCCAGAATACCACCGGTGCTAGGCATTGGAATCGTGGTATTTATTATTCCATCAACTACAGAGATTGTACCTGCTCCATACCAATTTTGGCCTTGTAATTGACCCCACCAACTAACAGACAAATACCCTTGGTAAGGTAGGCCAGAAAGAGAGTGTTCTACAATTCCCGTCAACCGCATATCTTCACCGATTACCATTATGCTTTCATTACTAATCTGTCCCGTTACGCTACCAGTGACGTCTTCAACAAGGTTAATTTGGAAATCAAAGCCTTCTGAGAAAATCCATAAATTCTGGAATGTAGTTTTACTGACGCCATCTAAATCTTCGATGAATATTTCCACTACTCCTTCTGTAAGGGACGACCTTTCAACTTCCCAACCTGCAAACAGTGTGACTGATACAGTCATAACTTCACCGTCAAATGTGTGGCTACACAAAGTTCGGTCAGAATCTATTCTCGCATCTAGAGACGAACATGTAGAGTCTGGCAACTGGTATGAAACTCCAAATTTAGAATCGTCCCCTAACTCGATACGTAACATAATTACATCAGATATTGCATTTGGATCACTGATTGTAATATCCCAAGTAATATCCCTAGATACTTCCCAATACTGAGTTTGATTTTCGCTTGATATAGATTCAATTACTGCATTTTGGGCATCACGTGTTTGCCACCAAATTGTATTGTTTTGTGCTGAAGTACCAACAATGTCGACTCCGTTAATCCGTAGATATACCGATTGATGGTCAGAATTCATATTATCCGATTGAGTTGCATTAAACCACCATAAACTTCCATTATTTTCCATTGTGTGGTTTATTATTCTGTATTCACTGTCTTGAGGTATGTTGTCTACAATACTACCATCTGTGCCATCATCTAATCCCTCAATCCAAATTTCGAGTTCCATTTCTTCAGAAATAAATCCTGACGTATCACCTATCAAGATTGAGATTTTCCTATTTTCAACACTATCGACATAACTTCCGTAAGCAGGTGTACTCGAGATGATTATCGGGTTTTCATTGTCTAAGAGAAGTGATGATGAGTTTGAATCACTCACAATCTGAAATGACTGATCACTTCTAGATTCCAAAACAATCTCTACATGGCCAGATATGTCACTAGGTAATGTCCACGATATAATGTCAGGTTGACCGATAGTGAGGTCTGTCCATGGAGTAGTCTGATTTATCCAAGTGGTATAATTATTGATAGTCGGGTCAAGAACTTGAATATGGAATGTCAGCCTAGATTGTAAGTCTCCACTAGAAAGTGTCATTCCAGAGGAAGGGAATAGATGCTTGATTCCAATATTGAGAGGGATAGCTCCTGTAATCGCATCACCACTTTCGAGCCCTCCTAAATCGGTAATGCTGATTTCAAGCATGTTGTCAATTTCAATGGCTAATAACGACCTGAATTCTGTATTCTCTTTTCCGATTGAACCAACTTTAATGCAAAGATGGGATAATCCAGTTAAGTCTCCCAGATCAAAGGCCCAGTCAATCAATGTCTCACCTAGATTTGAGTTATTGATATTTCCAGTACTCTGAATGAATAAGCCTTGCGTATCTGATTCTGTGAATGAACTTCCATCATGAGACAATTTCGACCAAGGTCCATCTATTGAACCAGCAGAGTCACAGGAAGCGAATGAAAGGTACATTTCTCCATCTGTACTGATATCATGACTTGTTTGTATGATCACAGTTTCAGCACGTGGATTAAGTGATGTTGGGATACTAGATGCAAAAGCGGCATGTTCCGCTCGAACAGACATTGAATCTAAATCAGGTTCATCCCAGTTAGATAGGTCCATTACTGACATTTTTATTCGATATTGAATGAAATCTGCATAATCTACAAGGTCAATATCTGCTGTTCCGATTGGAAATGTCGTATTGATTGTCCCATCACTACCTATCCATTCACTTCCTGAGAGTGATATTTCATCTGTATTGACTCTGTATTGGAAACTTAATTCTCCACCAGGTGTATTATTACCAAGCAACTCTAACTGAACTGGAGTTGCTCTCCCGTTTGTATTTGGACGTAAGTCAATGGCAGGAGATGTTATCCATCCTGAATGTAATTGTGAAGAGTTTTGGTATTCAGTTTCCGCAGAATATGTTTGACCCCATGATGTATATGGATATGTGGACATGTCACCAGATGCCCAAACAATACTCCCGTTAATGGTTTCAACTTCTAAATCAAAATGCCCAGGTGCTATTATGTCATTACCTACAGACCAAGTGTTCTCAACCGGATTCCAGTGATAAACCGACTTCTTTGGCCCGCCACTAAACCCACCAACTAACACAATTTCGTCATTCAGTACAGTTGCACCCCAGCCATACATTGCTTTAGGAAGTGAAGATAAGTTTGTCCAAGTATTTGACCCGGGGTCGTACCTTTCGACATAATCTAATGCTTGCCTATTCCACGTTTGTGACCCTTGGAATCCTCCCATTGCATACAATTGTCCATGGAAATTAATCAACTCAAATGATGCTCTTGGTTGATTCATATTCGCCATTTGAGTCCATTGATCATTAAGTGGGTCATATCGATAAGTCATATTTGTTGCATCATTACCTGTTGAATCTCGAACCCCACCCGCATAGTACAGGTATCCATTATGTTCTGCCATTCCACCTAATCCACGTTCATGAGTAGATGGCATAGGTGAGCCATTGTACCAAGTATTATTTGTCAAATTGTATATCTGTACTCTCCCTGATGGGTACTCTGGAGGATTTGAATTTCTTAACCAATCGCCCACAACGAATATGTTATCGCCAATAATTCCTGCCTCACAATATTGTTGAGTAAATGGCATATTTGTATTCGCAGGAAGCCATGTCTTGTTTTTGTTGTCCATCGTCTCAACCATATCCGATGGAATTTCATCTCCACTTTGAGTTGGATTAGGGTCTGTTCTTCCACCCATTAACCAAACTTCATCCAATGATTCAATTGCAACCGAACAAGCTCCTGACTTTATTCCAACAAGACCTTGGTTTGATGATGTCCATTGAATATGTGGCTTACTAACATGAGATTCTCCATCTGATGTTGTATACGTGCCGTCCTCATAAAATCCGGTTTGGTTGAATAATTGGTTTTCACTGTAGGATTGGGACATTGTGTGATGAAATATGTCTCCACCGGTTGTCATCCACGGCTGCAAAAGGAAGAGGGAGGCGATAATTACTGCCAAAACGCCTCTACGCATACACACTCGTGAATCGATTAAGGGTTTGATAATTGTGTAAAGAAGTTACATCCAAAATAGGAGGGTTCATGACCTAAGGTGATATGCCCGGTTTGCAATGTCAAGAGAATACATAGCGCGCGACCCCCGGACTGGCCGTCCTATCAATGTAGGAGGAGGCCGTCGTAAGAGTAAGGTGAGCGATTTAGATGAAGGCCCTTGGATGGCTATCCCTCAACAAGCAGTAATTCCTTTAGCCACTGGTGAAATAGAGACATATCGTGTTGCTTGGAAAGAAAAAGATTTCCATATGACTAGATTAGATGGAATCATGGCATTGTCAGTTCTTTCAGGGGCATTGGCTTACAAAGGTCATTCCATACTTCTAGACAGTTTGATGCATGATGATATAACGGTGAAGATCGCTGGATTATCTGCTCTTCCTTCAGTTGCAGAAACCTGTCCTGATGAGTTATTTGACCATCTTTCAGTCCTACTTGATGACAAAGATGCTTCTGTTCGTAAAGCCGCTAGCAATTGTCTAAAGCGAGTAGTTCCTATATTCCCTTCAGCGACTGAAAGTACACTTTCGTTCGAACTTCGTCATCAAAACAAAGGTAGGAGGGATGCTGCATTTGCTGGGCTAGGTGGATTATGTAGAACCTGGCCAGATGTAGCCTGTGACCACATCGATGAACTTTTACAGGAAGATTCGTTAGATTTACGCCGGAATGCAGCGGCTCTATTACGCAAAGTCTTGGGTAAAGGTGGAGCGGCTGCTTGGGATTTGATTGGCTGGGCTTTGGATGATGAAGACGTAGAAACCCGAAGGCAAGCTTCGAAATGTCTTGTACCTCTGGCTAATCGTGAACAACGCATTGCAACAATACTTGCTGAAAGAGCAATTCTTGATTCTGATTCTAAGGTTATGCTATCTGCTATACGCTGTATTGAAGTTCTCGATACCGATAACGGCCGTGCAAAGGATCTTGTTCTAGCCGGTTGTTCACATAAGCATGCGAATGTGAGATTGGCTTGTATCAAGATTCTACCTAGATTGATGGGTGATGAAATACTTCGCAATCATTGCAATGCATTATTGCGTGAAGAAACCGATGAAAAAATCATCGAAGAACTCAAACAGTTGTCATTCGATGCTCAAGTTGAAGGTACTGAAGCACAAAAGAATGCTTACTTGGCTCCCTCCCCTAAGGTCCCACAGATCGACCGTGAAATCGCAGAGTCTCAAGGCAAAACCGTGGGGCTGGAAGACCTCGAACCTCCTAAGCCGGAAGATGACAAGCCGCGGCATGGTTAATAGGGTCGTGTCGGTCGGCGAATCGCTCAAGGAGTTGTACTCATGACTGAGGAACCATTCAACGATAAAGAGAAACAGTTTAATGACATGTGGGACGGAGTTACTCCAAAGGGTGTAAACCGTACTAAATCTCTGAAGTTTAGACAGTATATTCTAGAGCATGTTCGCCAGATGAAGCGTCCACTTAACCGGGAAAATGCACTCAAATATTGGGTGGGTACTCTCAAGGCTGAGGCAAAGGATAGCGAGAACTTCTGATTTGACAAGGGGGTCACTCCCCGTCCGGTGGCCCAATCTGGGAATGGACGGACTGAGGGCCACGAATGTTTACTACAACTCCATTTTCTGCATGGGAACTAAACGATGATTTACAAGCAGGTCTTGTGAAACTTGGATGGGAATTTTCTACTCAAGTTCAAAAGGAAACAATTCCTATTGCACTTACTGGTAAAGATGTCATTGGACAAGCCAGAACTGGTTCAGGAAAGACTGCAGCATTTGGTCTACCTGCAATGAATGCTTGTCAGCCGACTGGTGAATTACAAGCTCTAATGCTGACACCTACTCGCGAGTTAGCAAATCAAGTGGCTGAAGAGTTGTCACAACTGCAAGGTGATTCCGGTCTGATTATCCAAACCGTATATGGTGGAACTGATTTGGAAAAGCAAGCACGTTCCTTGAAGAAAGGTGTCGATATCATTGTAGGAACTCCCGGTCGTGTAATGGACATGACCGAAAGAGGTCACATCGATTTGGCCAAACCTGGTTTATTCGTACTGGATGAAGCAGATCGTATGTTGGACATGGGATTCTTCCCTGACATCATGTGGGTTATTGAGAAAATGACTTCGAGAAAAC